>DASWFM010000201.1:0-12040 GCA_036394235.1 Solirubrobacteraceae bacterium
CATCAGCTCGCTCGGCAGTGCTCGCAAGCTGGTGCTGCGCGAAGCGATCGCCCACTTCAGCCCCGTCAGCCTCAACGGCGGCGGCGGCGGTCACCACGGCCCGGGCGGCGGCGGCGCGGTGACGATGGGGTTCGCCACCGCGCTGATCGTGACGCTCGTGTGGCTCATCGTGTTCCTCGCCCTCGGCGCGTGGCGCACCCGCACGATGGATGCGTGAGCGACGCGGGCACGGGTCCCGGGAGCGCCTCGGTAGTCTCGACCGGGTGACCACCGGCATCGAGTCCAACCACCGCGAAGAGCTCGTCAGCGCGGAGCAGCTGCGCCGCCGATACGGCGAGGGCGAGGCCGCCGTCGATGCCCTCGACGGCGTCACCGTCTCGTTCCCGGCGCGGCGTTTTGCCGCGATCATGGGCCCCTCGGGCTCCGGTAAGTCGACATTGATGCACATCCTCGCGGGCCTCGATCAGCCGACCTCGGGGACCGTTCGGCTGGACGGCGTCGAGCTCACATCGCTCGACGACGAAGCGCTCACGAAGCTGCGCCGCGACCGCATCGGCTTCGTCTTCCAGACCTTCAACCTGCTCCCGGTGCTCGACGCAGAAGAGAACATCCTGCTGCCGCTCTCGATCGCCGGGCGCACGCCCGACCGGGCCTGGTTCGACACCCTCGTGCAGTCGGTCGGCATCGCCGACCGACTCAGCCACCGGCCGGCGGAACTATCCGGCGGCCAGCAGCAGCGGGTCGCCATCGCCCGCGCGCTGGTCTCGCGTCCGAGCGTCGTGTTCGCGGACGAGCCTTCCGGGAACCTCGACTCGAAAGCGACCGACGACGTGCTCGGGCTGCTGCGCCAAGCCGTCGATGAGTTCGAGCAGACCGTGGTGATGGTGACCCACGACGCCCACGCGGCGTCCTTCTCCGATCGCCTGCTCGTACTCGCCGACGGGCGTGTCGTGCACGACGGGGAGGCGGTGAGCACGGAGCTGACGCTCGACCTGATGAAGGCTCTCGGCTGATGCTCCGGCTGGTGCTGCGCGGCTTCTTGCAGCGCAAGCTGCGGGTCGCGCTGACTGCGATCGCGATCGTGCTGGGCGTCGCGCTGATGGCCGGCACATACATCCTCACGGACACGATCAACAACTCCTTCGCGGCGATCTTCCAGACCGCCGGTAAAGGCCACGACGTGGTCGTCACGCCCGCCCAGATCCTCGGCAGGAGGGTCCGCGCCGAAATCTCGCCGGTGACGCAATCGATGCTCGAAACGGTGCGGCGCACCTCGGGCGTGGCCGAAGCGGCGGGCGCGATCTTCACGCCGGGCACGTTCCTCGACACGCACCGCAAACGGCTCACGGCGCCGAACGCGCCGGCCTTCATCGGCTCGGTCTCGCCGCCTCGCTTCGAGTCCTTCAAGCCGGTCCGTGGCAGCTTCCCTCGGAACCCCTCGCAGGTGGCGATCGACGAAACCACGGCGAAACGGGGGAACCTCCATCTCGGCCGGCAGATGATCGTCGCGGGGACGAGCGCGACCGGCCGCTACACGATCGTCGGGATCCTCAAGTTCGGCGGCGGAGCGTCGTTCGGCGGCGCCGGAGCGGCGCTGCTCGTGCCCGCCGAGGCGCAGCGGCTGCTGGGCGAGACGGGTCGATATGACCAGATCGACGTCGCCGCAAGGCCGGGCATCACGCCGGGAGCGCTGCGCGACCGCATCCGCGCAGAGCTGCCGTCGATCGTCGACGTGCGCACCGGCGCCGAACAGGCGAAAAAGAACACGACAGACCTGGAAGCCAACCTCGGCTTCCTGCGCACGTTCCTCTTGATCTTCGCCTACGTGGCGCTGCTGGTCGGCGCCTTCATCATCTTCAACACCTTCTCGATCACCGTCGCCCAGCGCACACGCGAGTTCGGGCTGTTGCGGACGCTGGGTGCGTCGCGCCCCCAGATCCTCCGCTCGGTCGTCTGGGAAGGCCTGCTGCTCGGCGTGATCGGGGGCGGGCTCGGGCTGCTGGCGGGTATCGGCGTCGCGCCGGCGCTCAACGAGCTGTTCAAGGCCTTCGGCGCCGAACTGCCGGACTCGGGCACCGTGATCGAGGGCCGCACCGTGATCGTCTCGCTGCTCGTAGGCGTGCTCGTGACGCTGCTCGCCGGTCTGCCCCCGGCGCTGCGCGCGACGCGCGTGCCGCCGATCGCGGCGATGCGCGAGGGCGTGCAGATCCCGCCGCGGCCGCTGCCCACGCGCCGCGTGCTGATCGTGCGCTTCGCCGTGCTGCTTGCGATCGTCGTGGCGATCAGCCTGACCGTCGGCAAGGGCGTCGGCCTCGTCCTGCTCGTGTTCTGGGCGTTCCGCCTCGCACGTCTGATCGCGCGCCTGCGGCGCGGCGGCGAGCGCCCGCCGAAGCACTACCGGGTGGTGCCCGCGCTCGGCCATGCGCTCGGGGCCCTCGTGCGCTGGCGGGGGATCACGGGCCGCCTCGCCGAGGAGAACTCGATCCGCCAGCCCGGACGTACGCTGGTCACGGCGATGGCGCTGACCGTCGGCCTCGCGCTGGTCGCCTTCGTGGCGGTTCTCGCGGCCGGCTTCAAGGCCACCATCAACCACTCGGTCGACCAGTCCTTCGGCGGCAGCCTGATCATCGAGAACGCCCAGTCGGGCAACGAACAGGGCATCCCGCCGGGGACCGCGCAGGCGGTGCGCCGGGTTCCGGGTGTCGCGGGCGTGACCGCCGTGGCCTTCACGGTCGGCCGCCTGCCCGGCAAGACCAGCAACCAGACCGTCACCGCGATCG
Organism: Solirubrobacteraceae bacterium; assembly: GCA_036394235.1. Classification (GTDB taxonomy): domain Bacteria; phylum Actinomycetota; class Thermoleophilia; order Solirubrobacterales; family Solirubrobacteraceae; genus Palsa-744. Next base: position 2,781 of record DASWFM010000201.1, read on the forward strand.
AACCGGAATCGTTTGCGAAGGCCTACCGGCTGGAATGGAAGCACGGCTCCAACGCGACGCTCGCCGAGCTCGATGAAAGCGGCGCGATCGTGACCGACGAATTCGCCAAAGAACACCATGTCAAGGTCGGGTCCACGTTCACGCTGCTGACGCCCACCGATCAGCACGTGGCGCTCCAGGTGCGCGGCACGATCAAAGAAAACGCCGGCTTGCTGAAGGGGGTGACGCTCAGCCGCAGCCTCGCCGCGAACCACTTCGGCCAGCGCGAAGACGCGATCGACTTCGTCAGCTACGCGAAGGGGGCGGGCAATGCGCAGGTCCAGCCGGCCGTCGACAGCGTCCTGAACGCGCGGTACCCGCAGACGCGCTCGCGCACGGCGGCGCAGTTCAAGCAAGACCTCGCCGGCCAGATCAACAGTCTGCTGACGCTGATCTACGTGCTGCTCGCGCTGTCGGTGATCGTCTCCCTGTTCGGCATCGTGAACACGCTGATCCTCTCTATCTACGAGCGCACGAAGGAGCTGGGAATGATGCGCGCGATCGGTACGAGCCGCCGCCAGGTACGCCAGATGATCCGCTACGAGTCGGTCATCACGGCCCTGATCGGGGGCGTCCTGGGGCTGCTCGTAGGCGTAATCGGGGCTGTTCTGGTGACGACACTGGCCCTCTCGGGCACCGGCTACGTGCAGGCGATCCCGGTCGGCACGCTGGTCGTGCTGCTTCTCGCCGCGGCGCTCGCCGGCGTGCTCGCCGCCCAGCTTCCGGCTCGCCGAGCCGCCCGCCTGGACATGCTCAAGGCGATCTCCAGCGAGTAGCTAAGCTCACCCGCAGATGGCGGCCCCGACCGAGATCGACGAGGAGCTGCAGGCGGCAGCCTGGGACCTCGAGTCGCTGGTCGCCGGCGAGGGCAGAGAGGGCGTCGAGGGGCGCATGGGCGAGGCGCTCGAGCGCTCCAAGAGCTTCGCCGCCGAGCACGCGGGCAAGCTCGGCGAGCTCGACAGCGACGGCCTCGCCGCGGCGATGCGGGAGCTGGCGGAGATCCAGGAGCTCGTCGGCCGCGCCGGGTACTACGCGGCGCTGCACTTCTCGACCGACACCGCCGACCCCGCCACCGGGGCGCTGATGCAGTGGGTGCAGGAGCAGGAGACAGCGATCCAGACCACCCTGCTGTTCTTCGAGCTCGAGTGGGCGGCGCTCGGAGACGATCGCGCCGAGGAGATGCTCGCCGGCGACGGCCTAGACTTCGCGCGGCATTACCTGCGCAACATCCGCCGCTACCGCGACCACCTGCTGAGCGAGCCCGAGGAGCGGATCGTCACCGAGAAGTCGCTGACCGGCTCGACCGCCTGGACGCGGCTGTTCGAGGAGCTGACCTCGGTGATCGACGTCGACCTGCCGGCCGGGGGCAATGACGCCGAGGGCGGGACGCGGGTACCGCTCGACGTCGCCTTGAGCCGGCTGCAGGATGCCGACCGCGAGGTGCGCCGCGGCAGCGCCGAGGCGGTCACGACGGCCCTCGCCCCGGGGCTGCGCACGCGCGCCTTCCTGTTCAACACGCTGCTCGCGGACAAGGCGACCGAAGACCGACTGCGCCGCTATCCGAACTGGCTGTCGGCCCGCAACCTCGCCAACGAGGCGAGCGACGAGTCGGTACAAGCGCTGATCGAGGCAGTACGGGGGCGCTATGAGATCCCGCGCCGCTGGTATCGGCTGAAGGCCCGCCTGCTCGGGCTCGACCGCCTCGCCGACTACGACCGGATGGCCTCGGTGAGCGAGGACGAAGTCTCCTTCCCCTACGCGACCGCTCGCGAGATCGTCCTCGACTGCTACTCGAGTTTCTCGCCCGAGCTCGGAACGCTGGCCAAACGCTTCTTCGACGAGCGGCACATCGACGCGCCCGTGCGACCCGCCAAGCGCGGCGGCGCCTTCTGCGCCGGGACGGTCCCGTCGGAGTTCCCCTACGTGCTGCTCAACTACACCTCCAAGCGCCGCGACGTGCTGACGCTCGCGCACGAGCTGGGCCACGGAGTTCACTTCGCGCTGGCTGCAAAGCAGGGCATCTTCCAGCAGCACACCCCTCTGACGCTGGCGGAGACCGCCTCCGTGTTCGGCGAGACGATCGTCTTCGGGAAGCTGCTCGAAGAAGACACCTCGCCGGCCTCGCGGCTGGCGCTGCTCGCCGAGAACCTCGAGGACACGATCGCGACCGTCTTCCGGCAGATCGCGATGAACGGCTTCGAGGCGCTCGTCCACACCAACCGCCGCGAGCAGGGTGAGCTCTCCGTTGAGCGCTTCGGCCAGCTGTGGGCCGAGAGTCAGGGGGAACTGTTCGGCGACTCCGTCGAGGTCACGGATGGCTACCGCTCGTGGTGGTCCTACATCCCCCATTTCATCGGCAGCCCCGGTTACGTCTACGCCTACGCCTACGGTCAGCTCCTCGCGCTGTCGGTGTACGAGCGCTACGAGCAGCTCGGTCCCGAGCTGGTGCCCCGCTATCTCGAGATGCTCGCCGCGGGAGGCTCGCGTAGCCCCGAGGCGCTCGGCGAGATCGTCGGTGTCGACCTCGCTGATCCCCGCTTCTGGGAGGCGGGCCTTGACCTCGTCGAGCGCCAGCTCGGCGAAGCCGAGGCGGCCGCCGAGGCCTCGGGTCGGCTCAGTTAGCCAGTCGGATACTCGCTTGAGCCCGCGCGTGCGCGATGGTAGATACGCAGCGGGTTGGATCCTCGCTTGAGCTGGCGCGTGCGCAATGGTAGATACGGCGCGGTGTAGATACCAATGCACACGCGGGCTCTCGCGTGTGCCCTTACAACAGCCCGAGGGCGGAGCCGGTGTGGCGCACCAGCTCGAACAGCGGCTGCGGCACGATCCCGAAGAACAACGTCGCGGCGCCCGCAACGACGGCCACGAGCACGACCTCCGGCTGGCGACCCCTGACCACGGCCTCATGCTCTTCGTCGAGCTCCGAGGAGCCCCCCGCGAGCGCGGGCAGGCCACCCTCGCCGCCGCTCGCGAGCGTTACGCGCGCGGTGGGCGCGTCGCGCATCCACATCGTGGCGATCACCGGCAGGTAGTAGCCCAGCGAGATCATGGAGCCGACGACGATCACCACGCCGAGCCACGCATAGCCGCCTTCTACTGCCGCCTCGATCAGATAGATCTTTCCGATCAGGCCCGCGGTCGCGGGGATCCCGGCGAGGCCGAGCATCGCGAGCGTCATCGGCCAGGCGAGCAGCGGTCGCTCCCGGCCGAGACCCGCCAGCGAGGCGATCGAGTCGCGCTGACCGGTTTCTCGCTCGCGCGCGACAACGACCGCGAAGGCCGCCATGTTCATCATCAGGTAGACGATCAGGTACAGGACCGTTGCCTGGACCCCGAGCTTCGAAGCAACGAGGATCCCGGCGAGCATGTAGCCCGCCTGCGCGACCGAGGAGTAGGCGAGCATCCGCTTCAGAGAGGACTGGCCGAGCGCGCCGACGTTGCCGACGATGATCGTGATCGTGGCGAGCGCCGCGAGCGCCGGGCCCCAGCTCGACTGGGCTTCGATCAGGGCCACGTCGAAGAAGCGCAGGAAAGCGCCGAAGGCGGCGACCTTCGTCGTCACGGCCATGAAGGCCGTGACGGGAGTGGGGGCGCCCTCGTAGACGTCGGGTGTCCACTGGTGGAAGGGCGCCACGGAGGCCTTGAAGGCGAGCCCCGCGACGCACAGGGCGATGCCGGTCAGGGTCAGCACGTCGGTGGACAGGCCGCCTTCGGAGAGCTTCGCGGCGATCCTCGAGAAGTCGGTCGCACCGGTCGCGCCGTAGATCATCGCCAGGCCGTAGACGAACGTCGCCGAGCCCACCGACCCCACGATCAGGTACTTCAGGCCCGACTCCAGCGAATGCTCGCGACGCATTTCCGTTGCGCAAAGCACGTACAGGGGGATCGACAGGAGCTCGAGGCCGAGGAACAGCGCGACCGTGTTCTGCGCGGAGGCGAGCAGCGTCATGCCCGCGACAGAGCTGAGCAGCAGCGCGTGGAACTCTCCGTGGGCGGCTTCGCGGGCCGCCTGAGAGCGCCATGCGAGGAGCACCGCGCAGATCGCGCCCGTGATCAGAATCAGGTTGAGGACGAGCGCAAGCGAGTCGACCCGCAATGCGCCCGAGACGATCGACTTGTCCGCGCCCCACTGCCAGATCGTCAGGCCCAGGGCGGCTCCTAGCGCTCCCAGGCTCAACGCGGGGACGAGCTCGGCGCGCACCCAATGCGATCGGATCAGCCCGAACATCAGCACGATCACCGCGCCGCCGAGCAGCGCGACCAGCGGCGACAGGCCCGCCCAGTCGATGTGGGGGCCCTTGAGGTGGGCGGTGGCGAGGAGGAGGGTCATCTTGAGACAGTTCTTTGTTGTGCGAACACCTTCGGGGCCTGTTCGTAGTAGGGCCCCGTCGCGCCCCGGGAAGTCAGCACCTGCGCCTTCGCGACAGCGCCCTTCACCGACCCTTCGCTCTTGTGCAACGCGCCCTGGGGATACAGCGCGAAGAACAGGATCACGGCGAGGATCGGCACGAGCACGGCGCCGTCGCGCACGCTCATCTCACGCGAGTGGACGCCCGAGGCCACGCGGTTGTGCATCGAGCGGATGTAGAGGCGCAGGGCATAGACGCTTGCCATCACGACGCCGCTGAAGGCGATGATCGCGATCGCCTCCTTGGCCTTGAAGACGCCCAGCAGGATCAGGAACTCGCCGGCGAAGTTCCCCGAGCCGGGGATCGCGAGCGTCGCCAGCGCGACGATCATGAAGGCGGCCGCCAGCACCGGTGCTCGGAACGCGATCCCGCCCATCTGGCGGATGTCTTCCGAGCCGCCGGCTCGTTGTGCGAGCAGCGCGGTGATGAACAGCAGTGGTGCGACGACGAGGCCGTGGTTGACCATCTGCAGCAGGGCGCCCTGAGCGCCCTGGGGGTTGAGCGCGAAGATCCCGAGCGTGATGAAGCCGAGCTGCGCGATCGAGGAGTAGCCGGCGATCAGGCGCACGTCGGTCTGCGTGAAGGCCTGCACCGAGCCGTAGACGACGGACAGCAACGCGATCAACAGCATCAACGTCTGGAAGTGGACCGCCGCACGGGGGAACAGCGGCAGGACGATCGCCAGGAAGCCGTAGGCGCCGACCTTCGAGAGCACCCCGGAGAAGACCATCAGAACCTCGACCGGCATCGCCCTGTAGCCGTCGGGCATCCAGCCGTGCAGCGGGAAGGCCGGCATCTTCACGAGGAAGGCCGCGGCGAACAGCAGGAAGATCCACTCCTGCGAGCCGGTCGAGAGCTGAAGGTGCTGGAGGCTCGACAGCGCGAAGTCCACGCTCCCGCCGTGCTGCTGGGCGCTCAGCACGCCGGCGGCAACCGCGCCGGCGAGCATCAGCAGGGAGCCGACCAAGGTGTAGATGACGAGCTTCGTCGTGGCCCGCACGCGCGTCGATCCCTGCGGATCGCGCCCCCAGCCGCCGGTCAGGAAGTAGAAGGGGATCAGCATCAAGTCGAAGAAGGCGACGAACAGGATCAGGTCCTGCGCGAGGAACGCTCCGAGCACCGCCGACTCCGCGAGCAAGAGCTGGAAGTAGAACAGCCGCGGCCGGTCCGGCGGCCCCGCAGCCCGCAGGTTGCTTGCCAGGATCGCCGCCGCGAACAGCAGCGTGGTCAGGCCGATGAGCACCACGTTCAGCCCTGTCACCGCGAGCTTGTAGTGGATTCCCAGCGCCGAGATCCACATCACGTCGGTGACGTGCTGCGGACCGCCCCCCGCCTTGTAGTCGGCGAGGTACGCGATCGCCAGCCCGAGCGCTGCGAGTGAGGCGAGCAGCGCCAGCAGCCCGGCGGGGCTCGGCCGGCGTCGCAGCTCGCCGCCCGGCGCCGTCGCAGGCGCCGGCACTGCTCCCACCGCGGACGGCAGCAGCGCGCCGATCAGGCCGCACGCGGCCGGGAGCCAGATCATGATCGAGAGCGCCGGCATCAGCTCTGCAGCAGGAAGTAGAAGCCGACGGCCGCGACGCCCAGCACGAGCAGCGCCGCGTAGTACCGCACGAAACCGCTCTGGACCGCGCGGACGGCCGCCGAGCCGGCCCGCACGACGCCGGTCGTGCCCCCGACGAGCGTCTCGTCGACCACTCGCCGCTCGAACACTTCACTCGCGAAGCGACCTGCGGCGGCGCTCGGTTTGACCACCAGGGCGTCGATCAGATCGTCGAAGTACCACTTGCTGAGGAACAGCTCGTACAGCGGCCTGAAGCGCACGCGAAGGGTCTCGGCGATCGCCGGCTTGCGCACCCAGATTCGGTAGGCGAGCGCGATGCCCGCCAGCCCGATCACCGTGCCGAGTGCCAGGCCCAGCCACAGCAGGCCGTTGCGGGTGTGCGGTTCGTAGGCCCTCGCGTCGGCGAAGGTGGGGCGGAGGAAGTCGTCGATCACGAAGTCCGTTTTCGGGATCTGCACGAGACCGGCGCCGACCGCGCCGACGGCCAGCATGCTCATCGCGACCTTCATCGGCAGCGCCCGCTCGGCGATCGCGTGGACCGGCCCGGGAAAGCCGACATCGGTGTCCTCGACTTCGCCGGTCTCCGGGTTCGTTGGGTGCTCGGCGTGGTAGGGGTGGCCGGCTTCGAGCTCGCGTGCCTCCGTCACCGGCTCGCCGTGGAAGGCCCTGAAGATCATGCGGAATGTGTAGATCCCCGTCAGGAAGGCGCCCAGGTAGCCGGCCACGTACAGCGCCCAGTGCCAGCCGCCCTGCTCGCCCGCGACGAGCAGGATCTCGTCCTTTGAGAAGAACCCGGAGAAGGGCGGCACGCCGGACAGCGCGAGGCCGCCGATCACGAAGCAGGCATAGGTGAATGGCAGCGCCTTGCGGAAGCCGCCCATCCGCTGCAGCGACTGCTCGCCGCCCATCGCGCCGATGATCGAGCCGGCGGCCATGAACAGCAGCGCCTTGAAGAAGGCATGGGTCATCAGGTGGAACAGGCCCGCCGCGTAGGCACCGATCGAGACGCCCATGATCATGTAGCCGATCTGGGACATCGTCGAGTAGGCGATCACCCGCTTGATGTCTGTCTGCACCAGCGCGATCGTGCCGGCGACCAGGAGCGTCGCCGCGCCGGCGACCGCGCCGACGTCCTGTGCCGTGGGGGCGAGCTGGAAGAGGGGGTGCATGCGGGCGATCAGGTACACGCCGGCCGTCACCATCGTCGCCGCGTGGATCAGGGCACTGACCGGAGTCGGGCCTTCCATCGCGTCCGGAAGCCAGGTGTGCAGCGGGATCTGGGCCGACTTCGCGAACGCCCCGACGAGCAGCAGGATGCAGCCGGCCTCGAGGTCTCCGTCGCCGGTGCGGCCATGCCCGAAGGCGCCGGCGGCGGTCGCGTGGAAGGTCTTCAGCAGTTCGAGCGTGCCGGTGTGCTTGAAGATGAAGTACGTGCCGAGCACCAGCCCGACATCGCCGACGACGTTGATGACGAACGCCTTGATGCCCGCCCGCGTCGCAGTCGTGCGGCGGTACCAGAATGAGATCAGCAGGTAGGAGGCGGCGCCCACGAACGCCCAGCCGACGATCAGCAGCAGGAAGTTGCCGGCCAGCACCAGCAGCAGCATCGAGAAGACGAAGAAGTTCAGGTAGGCGAAGAAACGGGCGAAGCCGCGGTCGCGGTCCATGTAGGAGATCGAGTAGAGATGGATCAGCGTCGAGACGCCCGTGACGACGAGGATCATGAACACCGACAGGGGGTCGACGAGGATCGACATCTTCGCGTCGATCCCCACCGTCGAGGCGTAGTCCCACAGCGAGGAGACCAGCTGGCGATGATCCGGCGAGTGGCCCTGCAGGGAGATCAGCGTGCCGATCGCCGCGATGAACGACAGGAAGATCGCCCCGGTGCCGATCCAGCCCGCCGAGCGTCCCGGCAGGCGCGAGTAGCCAAACCCGCAGACGAGCATCCCCGCAAGCGGAAACGCAAGGACCAGCCAAGCCCAGGTCGTAGTACTCACGCCGCCGTCCCCAACTGGTCGGTAGCGGAGGTGCGTTGCGTCGTTGCTCGACTGCCGCGCCAGCGGCACCCGAGCAACGACGTGACGTACCGGAGCCTTCTCATCCCTGGAGCTCGCGGAGCTCGTCCACGTCGATCGGAAGTTTGCGCCGGTAGATCGCGACGATCATGCCGAGCCCGATGCACACCTCACAGGCGGCAACCGTCATCACGATGATCGCCAGGATCTGGCCGTCGCCGTTGCCCCACATCCGCGCGAAGGCGATCAGCGCGAGGTTCGCGCCGTTCAACATCAGCTCCAAGCACAGCAGGACGACCAGCGGGTTGCGCCTCGTGATCACGCCGATCGCGCCGAGCGAGAACACGATCGCGGAGACGGCCAGATACCAGCCGATCGTCATCCCCAGTCCCTCCCGACTCCCTCCGCCGTGGTACCTGTGCCGGACGGCCGCAGCAGGTCGAGCGGCGTGATCCGTCGCTCGGCATCGCCCTCCTCGAGCCCGCCGCGGCGGCGGGCGAGCACGACGGCGCCCACCGCGGCGATCAACAGCAGGAACGAGGCGATCTCGAAGGCGAGCAGGAAGCGCGTCAGCAGCAGTTTCCCGATGTAGGCGGGGGTGCCGTAGGCGTGGGGGCCGGGGACATAGCCGGCCCCGTAGGAGTCGACTGCCTCGAGACCCGTGCCGAGCAGCGCGATCAGCAGCTCGACGAGCAGCGCGCCGACGAGCACCGCGCCGCCGAGACGCAGCCCCGAGCCGCCGGAGCCCGTGGCCGCGCCGTGCAGCCGCTCGCCGATGCTCTCTCCCTCGCCGCCCACGTAGGCCACGACGAACACGTACAGGACCATCACCGCCCCGGCGTACACGACGACCTGCACGGCCGCCACGAACTCCGCCCGCAGCAGCAGGAACAGCACGGCCAACGAGACCAGGTGGCCGACCAGCGCCAGCACGCAGAAGAAGGGGTTGCGCAGCATCACGACCCCCACGGCACCCGTGATCGCGCCGATCGCGGCGATGAAGAACAAAACGGCGCTCACCTCGGCGCCCTCCTCGACGGGAGCGAGTCCCGCGCACTGTCGGGAAGGCGCATCACTCCCCTTCGTTCCTCAGCGGCGTTCGTTCGAGCGGCTCGGCGAGGAGCATCTCCTTGGTGAAGATCAGGTCGGTGCGGTCGTAGTCGGAGAGCTCGTAGTCGTGGCCCATCGTGATCGCGTCGAACGGGCAGGCGATCTCGCAGTAGCCGCAGAAGA
>DASWFM010000202.1:0-4782 GCA_036394235.1 Solirubrobacteraceae bacterium
CGTGGCGACATGAACCGCCACAAGCTCGTCTCGCGCAACCTCGCCTACCACGGCGTCTCGATGGGCGCCCTGACCGCGACCGGCCTACCGCCGCTGCGCGAGCCCTTCGAACCGCTGACGCCCGGCGGCGTGCACGTGCCGAACACGAACTCGTACCGCTGGAAAGAGGACCGAGACCCGCTGTGGGCAGCCGACGCGATCGAGGAGGCGATCGAGTTCGAGGGCCCGAGCACGGTCGCCGCGGTGATCCTCGAGCCCGTCCAGAACGGCGGCGGCTGCTTCACACCGCAGGAGGGCTACTTCCAACGAGTGCGTGAGATCTGCGACCGCCACGGCGTGCTGCTGATCTCCGACGAGGTGATCTGCTCCTGGGGCCGGCTCGGCTACTGGTTCGGCTGTGAACGCTACGGCTACCAGCCCGACATCATCACCACCGCCAAGGGCATCAGCTCCGCGTACGTGCCGCTCGGCGCGATGATCGCGGGGGATCACATCGCGGAGCCGTTCCTGCACGGCAAGGCCTCGTTCGTCCACGGCTTCACGTTCGGAGGACACCCGGTCGCCTGCGCCGTCGGCCTCGCCAACATCGACCTGATGGAGCGCGAGGACCTGCCGGGCAACGTCCGCGCCAACGAGGCGCTGTTCCGGGAGATGCTCGACGGCCTGCGCGACCTCCCGATCGTCGGCGACGTGAGGGGCGCGGGCTACTTCCACGCGATCGAGCTGGTCAAGGACAAGGAGACCAAGGAGACCTTCGACGACGAGGAGTCGGAGTACCTGCTCCGCGGCTTCCTCTCCGGCGAGCTGTACAGCCGCGGCCTGATCTGCCGCACCGACGACCGCGGCGACCCGATCGTGCAGCTCTCGCCGCCGCTGATCGCGGGCCGCGAGCAGTTCGAGGAGATCATCTCGATACTGCGGCCGGTGCTGAGCGAGGCGTCCGAGCGAATGGAATCATGGAGCTCACTGTCGAGAGCCTGATCGGCGAGCTCGGCCTGGAGCTTGCGACCGGCCACGAGGCGGCGAACAGACACGTCCGCTGGGTCCACAGCACGGAGCTGTCCGACCCCACGCCCTGGCTGAAAGGCGGCGAGGTGCTGTTGACCACGGGGCTGCAGCTCGACGGACCGAAGGCCCAGCGCGAGTTCCTCGAGCGGATCGCGGGCCACGAGATCGCCGCACTCGGGTTCGGCACCGGCTTCGGCCACCGGCGCCTGCCCGCGGCGCTCGTGACCGCTGCCTCCAAGCGGGGCTTCCCGCTGTTCGAGGTGCCCTACGAGCTGCCCTTCATCGCGATCACCGAGCGCGCCTTCGCGCACCTGCTCGACGAACGCTACGAACTCCTGCAGCGCAACATGGTGGGCGACGTGCTCGCCGAGGCCCTGAGCGGGCACCTCTACCCGGAGGACCTGCAGGCGCGCCTGCGTCCCTTCGGCATCGGCGAGCGGCTTGCCGTGCTCGCCTTCAGCGTCGAGGACGCGAGCGCGGCGGCCGCTGCGGTCGAGCGGATGCTCTCGGCCGAGCGCGTCGGCAACCTCGTGGCGATCCGCGGCGGGCTGGTTTGCGCGGTCCTCGACGCCGGCGACGGCGCCGGCTCGGAGTCACGCGATCCGGTCGCCCTGGCAGCGCGCATCCGCAGCGAGCTGCTGCCCCGCTTCGGCGAGGTGCGCGCGGCTGCGAGCCGCCCGGCCGCGACGCACTCTCTGCGCATGAGCTTCCACGAGGCGCGCTGCTCACTGGAGGCGGTCCGGCTGCGCAACGGCAACGCCCCCGAGGTCGCCACCTACGAGGACCTCGGCGCCTTCCAGCTGCTGCTCTCGCTCCAGGACGAGGAGGCGCTCAGCTCATACTGCCGGAGCGTGCTGGGACCGATCGAACAGGGAGAGGGCGAGTACGGCGACGAGCTGGTGCGATCACTCGACATGTTCATCGAGCACAACGGCCACTGGGAGAAGGCCGCGGGCGCGCTGTTCTGCCACCGCCACACTCTGCGCTACCGGATCCGCCGCATCGAGCAGCTCACCGGACGCGACTTCTCCAATGCACGGGACCGCATCGAGTTCTGGCTCGCGCTGCGCGGCCGGGAGCTGGCACGGTGAAGATCTATCCGGAGCGCCCGCGCATCGGGCGCTGTCCTTCGCGATCGAAAGGAGCGCCACGCAGATGAGGATCGGTGTCCCGACGGAGATCAAGACCGACGAGTACAGGATCGCGATCACGCCGGCCGGTGTTCGCGAGCTGGCCGAGCGCGGCCACGAGGTGCGCGTGCAGGGCGGCGCCGGCGAGGGCAGCGCGATGAGCGACGCCCAATTTGCCGCTCAGGGCGCGAGCATCGTCGCCGACGCCGATGCGGTGTTCGCCGAGTCGGAGCTGATCCTCAAGGTCAAGGAGCCCCAGCCCGAGGAGGTCGCGCGGCTGCGCCCCGAGCACACCCTGTTCACCTACCTGCACCTCGCCGCCGAGCCCGAGCTGGCGCACGGGCTGATCGCCTCCGGTGCGAGGTGTATCGCCTACGAGACGGTCGAGGACGCCCAGGGCCGGCTGCCGCTGCTGGCGCCGATGAGCGAGGTCGCCGGCAAGATCGCCACGCAGGCCGGGGCGTTCATGCTCGAGAAGCCCCTCGGCGGCCGGGGCATCCTGCTCGGTGGGGTGCCGGGGGTGGCTGCGGCGACGGTGCTCGTGATCGGCGGCGGCGTTGTCGGCATGAACGCGGCCTTCATCGCGATCGGGATGGAGGCCGACGTGTTCGTCTTCGACCGTTCGATCGATCGCTTGCGCGAACTGGAAATCGCCTTCGGCGGGCGTGCCTCGACGGTCTACTCCTCGACGCTCGCGATCGAGGAGATGCTCGCGGCGGCCGACCTCGTGATCGGCGCGGTGCTCGTGCACGGCGGTCGTGCTCCCCATGTGATCACGCGCGAGCAGCTCAAACTGATGAAGCCCCACGCGGTGTTGGTAGACGTATCGATCGACCAGGGGGGATGCTTCGAGACCTCCCGGCCGACGACGCACTCCGATCCGACCTACGTGGTCGACGGCATCCTTCACTACTGCGTGGCCAACATGCCGGGGGCCGTGCCGATCACCTCGACGTACGCGCTCACGAACGCGACGCTGCCCTACGCGATCGAACTCGCCGACCGGGGCATCGAGGAGGCGTTGCAGGCCAACCCCGGTCTGGGCATGGGGCTGAACGTCGAGGACGGCGAGATCACCCACCCGGCCGTCGCCGAGGCCCTCGGGCTCCCGGCGCCCGCGTGACCCCGGCCGCGCGCGAGAGCAGGACAATGATTTCAACCGACCCGAGAAGAGGAGCGCAGAGCTGATGGCCAGCACCGCTGAGACACTGAAGAACTTCATCGGCGGCGAGCCGGTGGCGGGTGGCGGAGACACCGAACCTGTGCTGAACCCCGCCACGGGCGAGGAGCTCGCGCGGGCGCCGGTGTCGAGCGCCGAGGAGGTCGACAGCGCGGTGCGGGCCGCCCGGGCGGCCTTCGAGGGATGGTCGAACACGACCCCCGCGACGCGTGCCCAGGCACTGTTGGCGATCGCCGACGTGGTCGAGGAGCACGGCGAGGAAATCGCTCGGCTCGAGGCGCTGAACGCCGGCAAGCCGATCGAGGCCGTGACCGCTGACGAGATCCCCGTGATGGCCGACAACCTGCGTTTCTTCGCCGGCGCCGCACGCACTCTCGAGGGCCGCGCGGCAGGCGAGTACATGGAGGGCTACACCTCCTACACGCGCCGCGAAGCTGTGGGCGTGATCGGCCAGGTGACGCCCTGGAACTACCCGCTGATGATGGCGATCTGGAAATTCGGCCCGGCGATCGCCGCGGGCAACACGGTCGTGCTGAAGCCCGCCGAGACGACGCCGATCACGACTGTCCGGTTGGCCGAACTGGTCGCCGACATCCTCCCCAAGGGCGTGCTCAACATCGTCACCGGACCCGGCAACCCGACCGGCGAGGCGCTGATCAACCACCCCGAGGTGGACATGCTCGCGCTGACCGGCTCGGTGGCGACGGGAAAGCACATCGCACGCGCGGCCGCCGAGACGCTCAAGCGGGTCCACCTCGAGCTCGGCGGCAAGGCGCCGGTGATCGTCTTCGACGATGTCTCGATGGAGTCGGCGATGGAAACGATCGCTGGGACCGGCTACTACAACGCCGGCCAGGACTGCACTGCCGCCACGCGGGTGATGGCGGCCCCAGGCGTCTACGACGACGTCGTGATCGGGCTTGCGGAGCAGGCGAAAGGGCTCGTGATCGGGGACACGCTGTCGCCCGACACGACCCTCGGACCCGTCAACTCGGCCAAACAGCGCGAACGCGTCACGGGCTTCCTCGATCGACGGCCGGCTCGCGCGGAGGTCGTCACCGGCGGGCACGCCGCCGACCGGCCCGGCTTCTTCGTCGAGCCCACCGTCGTCGCCGGCCTCGAGCAGGACGACGAGATGATCCAGAACGAGATCTTCGGTCCCGTGATCACCGTGCAGCGCTTCAGCGACGAGGAGCAGGCGATCGCGTGGGCAAACGCGACCCGCTACGGGCTCGCGTCTTCGGTCTGGACGCGGGACGTCGGCCGGGCGCTGCGCGTCTCGAAGGCACTGCGCTTCGGCTGCGTGTGGATCAACGACCACATCCCGCTCGTCTCCGAGATGCCCCATGGTGGCTTCAAGGAGTCCGGCTATGGCAAGGACCTGAGCATCTATGGCGTCGAGGACTACACGATCATCAAGCACGTGATGGCGAACATCACCTGAAGGACCGGTGCCGGCGGGCG
>DASWFM010000203.1:0-17684 GCA_036394235.1 Solirubrobacteraceae bacterium
GTACGCATCGTCAGCTGTGTCCCGGGCTCGCCGATCGACTGCGCTGCGACGATCCCGACGGCGTCGCCGATCTGCGCCATGGCCCCCGTCGCCATCGCCATGCCGTAGCAGGCCTGGCAGACCCCGCTCGGCGCCTCGCACTTCAGCACAGAGCGCACAGGCACCTTGACCTCATTGCCCTTCTCGTGCTCCTCGGCGAACGCCTCGGCGATGTCGGCGAGCTCCGCCCGGCGGATTTCGGCGCCCTGCTCGGCCAGCATGCGGTGGCGCTTGGTCTCGATCGGCTGGGCGGCGATGCGCCCGACGAGCCCGTCGTTGGGCGCGCCGTCGTCCTTGAAGACGTCCAGCTCGATGAACTCCTCGGTGCCGCAGTCGGCCTCGCGGATGATCACGTCCTGGGCGACGTCGACCAGACGCCGCGTCAGGTAGCCCGAGTCGGCGGTGCGCAGGGCGGTGTCGGCCAGCCCCTTTCGCGCGCCGTGGGTGGAGATGAAGTACTCGAGCACCGACAGGCCCTCCATGAAGTTGGCCTTGATCGGACGCTCGATGATTTCACCCTTCGGGTTGGCCATCAGGCCGCGCATACCGGCCAGCTGGCGGATCTGCTTGAACGATCCACGGGCGCCGGAGTCGGCCATCATGTAGATCGGGTTGAGTTTGTTGAAGTTCTCAACCATCGCCTCTGCCACCTCGTCGGTGGCGGCGTTCCACTGCTCGACGACCGCCTCGTGGCGCTCCTCCTGCGTGATCAGGCCGTCCTCGTACTGGCCCGTGATGTCGGCAACCAGCGTGTCGAACTTGTCGAGGATTTCCTGCTTCTCGGGCGGCACGACGACGTCGTTCTTGGAGATCGTGATCCCCGCCTGGGTCGCGTACTTGAAGCCCAGGTCCTTGAACGCGTCGAGCACCAGCGAGATCGTCGTCGCGCCGTAGCTCTGCACGAGCAGGTCGATCAGACGCGTCGTGTCCCGCTTCTTCATCGACTGGTTGACGAACGTGTACTTGGAGGGGTCGAACTCGTCGCCGAGCGCCTCCGCAAGTGCCCGCTCGATGCGGTCGTTGTAGATGATCCGCCCGATCGTGGTCAGCACGTGACCGCCCTCGCGGCCGTAGGGCCGGAACTCGGCCACGTCGTGCAGCTTCACGACCCCGGCCTCATACGACAGTTCGGCCTCCTGGGCCGTCCTGAAGACGTGCGGACGGGGCTCGTGAGTGGCGCGGTCGATCTTCGCTAGCTCATCCGCCTCGGGCCCGTAGGTCAGGTAGTAGGCGCCGAGGATCATGTCCTGCGTCGGGGTCGCCAGCGGCGCCCCGTGCGCGGGGGACAGGATGTTGTTGGAGGACAGCATCAGGATCCGCGCCTCGGCCTGGGCCTCGGCGGACAGCGGCAGGTGCACGGCCATCTGGTCGCCGTCGAAGTCGGCGTTGAAGGCGTGGCACACAAGCGGGTGGACCTGAATCGCCTTGCCCTCCACGAGCAGGGGCTCGAACGCCTGGATGCCCAGACGGTGAAGGGTTGGCGCGCGGTTGAGCAGCACGGGGTGCTCGTGGATGACCTCCTCGAGCACGTCCCAGACCTCGGCGATCATCGAGTCGACCATCTTCTTGGCCGCCTTGATGTTCTGCGCGGACTTGCGCTCGACGAGGCGGGCCATGATGAACGGCTTGAACAGCTCGAGCGCCATGATCTTCGGCAGGCCGCACTGGTGCAGCTTCAGGTACGGGCCGGCGACGATCACCGAGCGTCCCGAGTAGTCCACGCGCTTGCCGAGCAGGTTCTGGCGGAAGCGGCCCTGCTTGCCCTTGAGCATGTCGGACAGGCTCTTCAGCGGCCGGTTACCCGGGCCGGTGACGGGACGCCCACGGCGGCCGTTGTCGAACAGCGCGTCGACGGCCTCCTGCAGCATCCGCTTCTCGTTGTTGACGATGATCTCCGGTGCGCCCAGGTCGAGCAGCCGCTTGAGGCGGTTGTTGCGGTTGATGACCCGGCGGTACAGGTCGTTCAGATCGGAGTTCGCGAAGCGGCCACCGTCCAGCTGCACCATCGGACGCAGCTCCGGCGGGATCACCGGCACGGCGTCGAGCACCATCATGTCCGGCCTGTTACCGGACTGGATGAAGGCCGAGACGACCTTCAGGCGCTTGACGGCACGGGCCTGCTTCTGGCCTTTACCCGTCTTGACCTGGTCCTCGAGTTCGACGCGTTCGGCCTCCAGGTCGACCTGCTGGAGCAGGTCACGGATCGCTTCGGCGCCCATGCCGCCCCGGAAGTACTCACCGAAGCCGTACGGGGAGCCGAAGCGCTCCTTGAGCTCACGGAAGGTCGACTCGTCGTGCTCGATCTGCTTGGGCTCCATCGTCTTGAAGAGCTCCCAGACGTTGCGCATCCGCTCGGCCGCGTCCTCGATGTACGCTTCCGTGTCGGCGATGTCGGCCTCGAAGGCCTTCGTCAGTTCCTTGACCTGCTTCTCGCGCTCCTCGTCGGAGATCTTCGAGAGGTTGATGTCGAGGGAGTCCGCCCAGAGGTGGTCTTCGTCGTTGAAGTTGGTCTGTTTGCCGTTCTGCAGGTACTTCTCGCGGCGGGCCAGCGACTCGCGCAGCTCGAGCACGCGCTCCTCGCGCTCGGCGGCGTAGCTGTCGAGGACCTTGTTGACCTCCTTCTCGAGCGAGTCGAGGTCCTTGCCGCGGGCCTCGTCGTCGACCCAGGTGACGATCGAGGCAGCGAAGTAGAGAACCTTCTCCAGTTCCTTCGGGGCCATGTCCAGCAGGTAGCCGATACGGCTCGGGACACCCTTGAAGAACCAGATGTGGCTGACGGGCGCGGCGAGGTCGACGTGACCCATGCGCTCGCGGCGAACCTTCGAGCGGGTCACCTCTACGCCGCAGCGCTCACAGACGATGCCCTTGTAGCGGACGCGCTTGTACTTGCCGCAGTAGCACTCCCAGTCCTTGGTGGGACCGAAGATGCGCTCACAGAACAGGCCGTCCTTCTCCGGCTTCAGCGTGCGGTAGTTGATCGTCTCGGGCTTCGTGACCTCGCCGGAGCTCCAGCTGCGAATCTGCTTGGAGGACGCGAGGGAGATCTCGATGGCGTCGAAGTTGTTTATGTCAATCATTCAGGGGTGCCCTTCTGGCTGTGGTGAAAGCGTGTAATTGCGGGGGCGCTGCGGCCGGGCTTAGTCTTTGGGCTCCTCGGCCACGAGGCTGTCGAGGTCGGCCTCCTCGGTCACGCCGACCTCGTCGAGGTCAGGCGCCGCTGCGTCCGCGTCCGCGTCCTCGGACTCGGCTGATGCGTCCGTCTTGTCCTCGCCCTCGAGCTCCTCGTCGCTCGACTCGCCTGCCGCGGCGCGAACGCCCGACAGGTCGATTCCGAGCTCCTCGGCGGCTCGCAGCAGGTCGTCGTCCTCGTCGCGCATCTCGGCGCGCTGTCCCTCCTCGGAGACCACGTTGACGTCGAGCGCCAGCGACTGCATCTCCTTGAGCAGGACCTTGAAGGACTCCGGTATCGACGGCTCGGCGATGTTCTCGCCCTTGACGATCGCCTCGTAGGCCTTGACGCGCCCGACCGTGTCGTCGGACTTGATCGTGAGCATCTCCTGCAGGGTGTATGCGGCGCCGAAAGCCTCCAGCGCCCAGACCTCCATCTCGCCGAAGCGCTGGCCGCCGAACTGCGCCTTGCCGCCCAGCGGCTGCTGGGTGACGAGCGAGTAGGGACCGGTCGAGCGGGCGTGGATCTTGTCGTCGACGAGGTGCAGCAGCTTCAGGATGTACATGTAGCCGACCGTCACCTGTTCCTCGAAGGGCTCTCCGGTGCGGCCGTTGAAGAGCGTCATCTTGCCCGAGGCCTGCTCGCCGACACGGCGGGACTTGTCGATGTCCATGCGGATCCGTCCCGTGTGGGCGTCCTGCCACTTGACGAGCGCGTTGTCGACGTCTTCGACGGTCGCGCCGTCGAACACGGGGGTCGAGACGTACACCCGGCGCTTGCCGTCGGCCGCGTCGGCCTCCTTGTAGGCCTCGGTGCCGTCGTCGTACCAACCCTGGGCCGCTGCCCAGCCGAGGTGGGTCTCGAGGATCTGCCCGACGTTCATGCGCTAAGGCACGCCCAGCGGGTTGAGGATCACGTCGACCGGCGTGCCGTCCTCGAGGAACGGCATGTCCTGCTGGTCGACGATCTTCGAGATCACACCCTTGTTGCCGTGACGGCCCGCGAGCTTGTCGCCCTCGGAGATCTTGCGCTTCTTGGCAACGAATACCCGCACCAGGTCGTTCACGCCCGGCGGCAGGTCGTCGCCGGCGTCGCGGCTGAAGGTCTTGACGTCGATCACGACGCCGCCCTCGCCGTGCGGCACCTTCAACGAGGTGTCGCGGACCTCGCGGGCCTTCTCCTTGAAGATCGCGCGGATCAGCTTCTCCTCGGCCGTCAACTCGGTCTCGCCCTTCGGCGTGACCTTGCCGACCAGGAGGTCACCTGAGATGACCTCGGCGCCGACGCGGACGATGCCGCGGTCGTCGAGGTTGCGCAGCGACTCCTCCGAGCGGTTGGGGATGTCGCGCGTGATCTCCTCCTCGCCGAGCTTCGTCGTGCGGGCGTCGATCTCGTACTCCTCGATGTGGATCGAGGTCAGCTCGTCGTCCTGCACGAGGCGCTTGGAGAGGATGATCGCGTCCTCGAAGTTGTAGCCCTCCCAGGACATGAAGGCGACCATCAGGTTCTTGCCGAGCGCCATTTCGCCCTTGTCGGTCGAGGAGCCGTCGGCGAGCACGTCGCCGCCCTTGACCTTCTGACCGGTCTGGACGAGCGGCTTCTGGTGGATCAGCGTGCCCTGGTTGGAGCGCATGTACTTCTGGAGCTCGTACTCCTCCTTCTTGCCGTCGTTGCCGAGGACCACGATCTGGTCCGCGTCCATGAAGTCAACGGTGCCGGCTGCCTTCGAGAGCAGCACGTCGCCGGTGTCCAGCGCGGCGCGGCGCTCCATGCCTGTGCCGACCAGCGGCGCGTCTGACTTCAGCAGCGGCACGGCCTGGCGCTGCATGTTCGAGCCCATCAGCGCCCGGTTGGCGTCGTCGTGCTCCAGGAACGGGATCATCGCCGTGGCGACCGACCAGATCTGCTCGGGCGAGACGTCGACGAGGTCGACGTCCTTCGGCCCGACGGTCACGTACTGGCCGGCCTGCGTGCGGCAGAGGATCTCCGAGCCCTTGAGCTTGCCCGTTTTCGGGTCGACCGGCGTGTTCGCCTGGGCGATCACGAGCTCCTCTTCCTGCGTCGCGTCGAGATGACGGATCTGCTCGGTCACGACGCCGTCCTTGACGACCCGGTAGGGCGTCGTCACGAAGCCGTACTCGGAGACCTCGGCGAACGAGGACAGCGAGCCGATCAGGCCGATGTTCGGACCCTCCGGCGTCTCGATCGGGCACATGCGGCCGTAGTGGGTGGGGTGCACGTCGCGGACCTCGATCGGAGCGCGCTCGCGGGTCAGCCCGCCCGCGCCGAGCGCCGACAGGCGGCGACGGTGCGTGAGGCCGGCCAGCGAGTTGGTCTGGTCCATGAACTGGGACAGCTGGGAGGACCCGAAGAACTCCTTCAGGGCCGCCACCACGGGGCGGATGTTGATGATCGTCTGCGGCGTGATCGTGTCGGCGTCCTCGGTGGTGAGGCGCTCGCGGACGACCCGCTCCATCCGGTAAAGGCCGATCCGGAAGGCCTCCTGGATCAGCTCCCCGACGGTACGCAGGCGACGGTTGCCGAAGTGCTCGTACTCGTCGAGGTGCTCGGCGACGGGCTCGCGCGGCATCGACAACGCCTCGGCGGCGTAGTCCTTGATCTCGATCTCGCCGTCTTCGGGCAGGCCGAGGCGCTTGGGGAGAGAGACGAGCTCGCGCACCAGCGCGAGGATGTCGTCGTGGGTCAGCGTGCGGGTGTCGATGTCGACGTCGAGGCCGAGCCGCGAGTTCAGCTTGTAGCGGCCGACCCGCGTGAGGTCGTAGCGCTTGGGGTCGAAGAACAGCTGGTTGAGGAGCGCCTTGGCGTTGTCGACACTTGGCGGCTCGCCCGGACGCTGCTTCTTGAACAGCTCGATCAGCGCGCCCTCTTCGCTGCGCGTCGCCTCCGTGTCGGAGTCGATCGTGTTGCGGATGTAGAGCGAGTTGTCGAACAGCCGCAGGATCTCCTCGTCGCCGGCGTAGCCCATCGCCCGCAGCAGCACCGTGACCGGGAGCTTGCGCTTGCGGTCGATACGTACGAAGACCTTGCCCTTCTTGTCGATCTCGAGCTCCAGCCAGGAGCCACGGGCCGGCATCAGGTTGGCGATGAAGACCTGCTTCTCGCGGTCCTTGGGCTCCATCAGGTAGGCGCCGGGCGAACGAACGAGCTGCGTCACCACGACACGCTCGGTGCCGTTGATCACGAACGTGCCGCGCTCGGTCATCCACGGGAAGTCGCCCATGAACACGGACTGCTCCCGGATCTCACCGGTCTCGCGGTTGATGAACGCGACCGTGACGGTCAGCGGGCGGGCATAGGTGAGGTCCTTCTCGCGGCACTGCTCGAGCGATGCGACCGGCTCGTCGAACGTGAATTCGCCGAACTGCACGGCGAGGTTGCCGGTGTAGTCCTCGATTGGCGAGATGTCATCGATCGTCTCGCGCAGACCGCCCTTGACGGGGTCGGTCAGCCACTCGAAGGAGCGGCGCTGTATGTCGATCAGGTTGGGGACGTCAACGGTCTTGTTCAGACGCGCGAAGCTACGGCGCGTCCGGAGAGCATCTACAGCAGCCAAGAAATGACTCCTTCGGAGGGCGAAACACGGACGAGGAGGGCGCCGGAGGCGCGACCAGCAAAGATAGCACAGACCATCGGCGCCCTGAAGGGCCACCGGTGCTCACGGACCCCGCCCGCACCTGCGCGTATGTGGCGCGCTGTGCCTAAAGGGCGGCTGCGACTATCGACCAGCGTCGGAAACCTTACCGGAAAATCCCAGAAAGTGGGAAATCCTCGAGCGAACGGGATCAAGGCCGCGGCGCCGATATGACGCGATCTAGAAGGCCCGGGCCGGCCGAGATCGCCGGTGCGTACGAGCGCCACCGAGCCGGTGCTAGTTTGCTAGCATCCGGCCGATGTCCGGCACGCAGGAGACCGAGCAGAAGCAGCAGTTCAACGTGTACCTGCCGCCGGCCCTGATCCGTCGTGCCAAGCACGCCGCGATCGACCACTCGATGTCGCTCTCGCGCCTGGTGGAGTTGGCGCTCGCCGCCCACCTCGACCAACTCGAGACCGCGCAGCCGCGATGAAGATCCGCCCAATCCAGTTCGTCTCGGAGCTGCCCTCGGCGCTCGCCTTCTACGAGGCCCTCGGCCTAAGCGCCGAGGTGCGCTCGCGGACCGGCAATTGGATCGAGCTGAAGGCATCCGCCGGAGAGCTCGGCCTCCATGACGGTCCCGGCGCCGCCGACGGAGAGGGACGGCAAGGATTCTTCCTGGCGTTCGTCGCCGACGAGCCGCTGGAGAAGGTCGCGGCTCGCCTGCGCTTGGCCGGCTTCCCTCCGGAGGGGGACGTCGTCGACAGAGAGTGGGGCCGGTCGCTGCTCGTACGGGGCCCGGACGGCGAGATCGTCCAGATAGACGAGCAGGACCCGGAACTCTACGTCTGAAGGAAGGAGACAAACCGTGGCCACCGTGAACGTCCGCTACATCGTCGGCGATGTCGACGAGGCGATCGATTTCTACCGCGACCGCCTGGGCTTCGAGGAGGTGATGCACCCGGCCCCAACCTTCGCGATGCTCTCACGGGGCGATCTGCGGCTCGCTCTCAGTGCCCCGAGCGGGGCGGGTGGCGGCGGCCAGGCGATGCCCGACGGGACGCGTCCGCAGCCGGGGGGTGGAACCGCTTCATGCTCGAGGTTTCCGACCTCGACACGATGGTCGACGGCCTGCGCGCGGCAGGGGTGCGCTTTCGCAATGAGATCGTGACGGGAGTCGGCGGCAGGCAGATCCTGATCGAGGACCCGGCAGGCAATCCTGTCGAGCTGTTCGAGCCCCTGCGAGCGGAGGCCTCGATGTCCGGGCGATCCTGAGCCGGGACCGATCCGGACAGGCGCCTCAGAGACCGAGCCCCTCAGAACGCGCGGCGAGCGCGGCGATCACCTGTCCGACGAGCTCGTCCAGCTCGACGCCGAGGTGCTCCGCCCCCCTGGCGACGTCCTCGCGGCTGACGGCCGCGGCGAAGCTCGGCTGCTTTAGCTTCTTCCGGACCGACTTGGGCGTCATGCCGGCGAGGCCTTCGGGGCGTACGTAGGCGCAGGCGAGCACGAACCCCGACAGCTCATCGACGGCGGCGAGCGCCCGCTCCATCTCGCTGTCGCGCGCGACGCCCATGTAGTCGGCGTGCGAGGCGACGGCACGGACCAGCTCGGGCGGGTAGCCGAGCCGCTCGAGCTCGGCCATCGCGATGCGGGGGTGACCGGTCGCGAGATCCGGATGACGCTCGTAGTCGAGGTCGTGCAGCAGACCCGTCAGACCCCAGAGTTCCTCGTCGGCGCCGCGCCGCCGCGCCTGGTCACGCATCGCAGCCTCGACAGCCAGGCAGTGGCGGCGCAGCGGCTCCTGGCTGACCCATTCGTCGAGTAGGGCGAGGGCGGCCTCGCGTGTCGGAAGCGGCGCGGCGTCCACGTAACTCAGTTGCCGGTGGGCGGGCCAGCCTGGCGGGCCCCTGCCGGCCGCGCGAGGACATGGACCAGCGGCGGCGCCTCGCGGGTCGGCCCGTCGACCTCGATCGGGGCGTGCTCGTAGCCGGCTCCGTCGAGGAAGTCGGCGACCATCTGGCTGGTTCGGTGCAACTCGATCACGAGCGTCGGCCCGCTGTCGGCGATCGTCCGGGCCATGCCGCGCAGCACTCCGAGCTCGGCGCCCTCGACGTCGATCTTGACGACGTCGGGCGGCGGCTGACCGGTCTGCTCCAACCACGAGTCGAGCCTTGCCACGGGGACGGGGCTGCGACCCAGCACCCCTTGGTCGCGCTTTGCGCGGAACTCCGCCTGGGCGTCGAAGTCGTCCTTGTCGAGGCGTCCCTGCAGGTTGCCTTTGTCCAGGAACGTCAGCCAACCGTCCTGGTCGGTCAGCGCAGCGCAGACGACCGTCACGTTGGCGAAGCGGTTGACCGAGGCGTTGTGCTGGGCCAGCGAGGCGTTCGACAGCGACGGCTCGAAGGCGAGGACCCGTCCGCCGGACCCGACGGCGCGCGCTGCAAGCAGGCTGTACCAGCCGATGTTGGCTCCGATGTCGTAGAACACCTTGCCGTCGGCGAGCTCGCCGATGATTGCTGTCTCGACGCGGCCCTCGACGGTCTTGAAGGCCCGGACGAGAGTCGACTCGCCGAAGCGGACCCGCAGGCCGCGGCCGGTGCCCGTGAGCACCGGGACCGCGGTTCTGCGCACCGGCTGTGTGAGGCGGTGCTGGACGCTGCGCGTTCTCACGTCGAGCCGGCTACTTCAGCTCGACGCTGGCGCCCGCCTCCTCGAGTTCGCCTTTGAGCTTGTCGGCCTCGTCGCGTTCGATGCCCTCCTTGACCGGCTTGGGGGCCTCGTCGACGAGCGCCTTGGCCTCTTTCAGGCCGAGGCCGGTCGCGGCGCGCACGACCTTGATGACCTGGATCTTCTTGTCGCCCGCGCCGGCAAGGATCACGTCGACGGTGCTCGATTCTTCTTCGCCGCCGGCGGCGTCGCCGCCGGCGCCCGTCGCCGCGGCGGGAGCCGCTGCCGCGACAGCCGTCGCGGACACGCCGAACTCCTCCTCGAGCGCTTTGATGCGCTCGGCGAGCTCGAGCACCGAGATGCCCTTCAGCTCCTCGATCCAATCTTGAGTGCTCGTTGCCATTTCTTTCAGTCCTCCTTGGTGGGTTTCGTCTCGGCGTCATCGCCCTCGGCCTCCGCCGAGACGTCCGCCTGGATTTCGTCTTTCGCCGGCTCATCAGCGTCCGGCTCAGCTTTTTTCTCCTCTTCCTTCTCCCCCTCCGGCTCCTCCGGCGCGGCCTCAGCCTCCGGCTCAGCTTTTCTCTCCTCTTCCTTCTCCTCCTCCGGGGCCGCCTCGGCCTCGGCGGCGGCAGCCTCAGCCTCGGGCGCCCCCGGCGCGGCCTCGGCCTCCGCCTCCGGCGCTGCCTCGGCTTCGGGCGGCTCGCCGGCGGGGATCTCCCCGGACTCCTTCTTCTCGTTGACCTGCCCGAGCGCGATGGCGAGGCCGGAGATGAGCGCGTTGAGAGAGCGCACGAGGCCGCTGACAGGCGAGGCCACGATGCCGACGAGCTGGCCGTAGAGGACGTCGCGTGAGGGGAGTCTGGAGAGCGAGCGGATCTGCTCGACCTGGAGCTCCTCGCCTCCCATCAGTCCGCCCTTGAAGGGCAGCAGCTGGATCGCCCGGCCGTAGTCGGCAACGGCTTTGGCGGCGACTGCGACGTCGCCGCGAACGAAGGTGAGAGCGGTGGGGCCGGTCAGGTAGCTCTTCAGCGTCTCCGCGCCGACCTGGTCGGCGGCGCGCTCGGTGAGAGAGTTCTTGACGACCTTGAAGGTCGCGTCGGCCTCGCGCAGTTTGGTGCGCAGCTCCGCCACCTGCTCGACGGTGATGCCTCTGTAGTCGACGGCGAAGATCGCCTCGGACTGATCGATGTTGGCGGCGATCTCCTCGATCGCCACGGCCTTCTGGTCGCGATTCATTGGGCTCCTATCCCGGACTTACGCTGAAGCCGCCGGGGGTCTCGGGTTGCCTGTAGGGGGCTGCCTCAGGCGGCGACGCTCGCCGCGGGCGCCTCCTCGAGGATGTCACGTGTGCGGCTGGGGTCGATCTTCACGCCTGGCCCCATCGTCGAGGTCATCGTGATGCTTCGCAGATAACGGCCTTTGGCCGCCGAGGGCTTCGCCCGGGCCAGCTCCTCGATCACGGCCGCGTAGTTCTCCAGCAGCCGGCGGTCATCGAAGGAGGCCTTGCCGATCACCAGGTGCACGATCGCCGTGCGGTCGGTGCGGTACTCGACCTTGCCCGACTTCGACTCTTCGACGGCTTTGGCGACGTCCATCGTCACCGTGCCCACTTTCGGGTTGGGCATCTTGCCGGCCGGGCCGAGGATGCGGCCGAGTTGGCCGACGACATTCATCAGGTCAGGCGTCGCGATCGCGA
Organism: Solirubrobacteraceae bacterium; assembly: GCA_036394235.1. Taxonomy (GTDB): domain Bacteria; phylum Actinomycetota; class Thermoleophilia; order Solirubrobacterales; family Solirubrobacteraceae; genus Palsa-744. The sequence goes on from DASWFM010000203.1 coordinate 11,167, forward strand.
CGTCGAAATCGTCGAAGCCGTCCTGGATGCGCTTGGCCAGATCCTGAGCGCCGACCACGTCGGCGCCGGCCTCTTCGGCCTCTTTGGCCTTCTCACCCTGGGCGAAGACGACGACGGTCACGTCCTTGCCCAGCCCGTTCGGCAGCGCGATCGTGCCGCGGAGCTGCTCGTCGGCGTGGCGGACGTTCAGCCCGGTGCGGACGTGCAGCTCGACGGACTCGTCGAATTTGGCGCTCGCCAGGCCCTTTACCAGCGCGACGGCCTCGGCGGGCTCGTACTCGTGCTCCCGGTCGACCTTCGTCACGTTCTCCTTGTGGCGCTTGCCGTGCGCGCCGCTCATGCCGCCACATCCACGCCCATCGAACGGGCAGTGCCGGCGATGATCTTCGCGGCCTGATCGACATCGTGTGCGTTCAGGTCGGCGAGCTTGCGCTCGGCGATCTCACGCAGCTGTGCCTGGGTGATCGTGCCGACCTTCACCCTGTTCGGCTCCCCGGAGCCCTTGTTGATCTTGATCGCCTGGCGGATCAGCACCGCGGCGGGCGGGGTCTTCGTGACGAACGTGAAGGAGCGGTCCTCATAGACCGTGATCACGACCGGGATGACCGTGCCCGTTTCGCTCTGCGTCTGGGCGTTGAAGGCCTTGCAGAACTCCATGATGTTGATGCCGTGCTGGCCCAGCGCAGGGCCGACCGGCGGCGCCGGGCTCGCCTGGCCCGCATTCGCCTGAAGCTTGATCGTTGTAAGAACCTTCTTGGCCATATCGAGGTGTTGAGGTTAGTGGGGTTTCGTGGTGAGCGGGTCGAGGGTCAAGTCAGGCAAGGACGCACCGAGCGCCGCGTGCTCCGCACGCAAGCGAGGGAGGACGCCGCCTGACGCCGGCGATCGGCCCGCTCAGAGCTTTTTGACTTGATCGAAGCCGACCTCTACGGGTGTCTCGCGGCCGAAGATGGATACCAGGACCTTCAGGCGCGAGGCGTCCTCGTTGATCTCGGAGATCTCCCCGGAGAAGTCCGAGAGCGGACCGGAGACGACCTTCACGGACTCGCCGATCGAGAACTGCGCGCGGGTGCGGGTGGCGGTCGCGACCTCCTTGTGGAGGAGGCGGTCGACCTCGCCCTGGGTCAGCGGCACCGGCTCCTGCGAGGCGCCCACGAAGCCCGTCACGCCGGGGGTGCCCTTGACGACTCCCCATGAGTCCTCGTTGAGCTCCATGTTGACCAGCACGTAGCCGGGCATCGTGCGCTTCTCGACTGTGACCTTCTGGTTGTCCTTCATCTCCGAGACCGCTTCCGTGGGCACCACGACGCTGCGCACCGCGCGCTGCTGTCCGAGCGACACGACGCGGTGCTCGAGGTTGTGCTTGACCTTGTTCTCGTGACCCGAGTAGGTGTTTACGACGTACCAGCGGAACATTCAGACCTCAGAGGATGAATTCGACGATTTCTTTGGCGACGAAGTCGGCCAGGCCCAGATAGGCGCCGGCGACGGCCACGAAGCCGAGCACGACAGCCGTCGCCTGGGTGACCTGACGGCGATCGGGCCATTGCACGCGCTGTAGCTCCGCCCAGCTCGCGCGGATGAAACCGGCAGCTTTGTTGCCGCCCCGCAGGGGAGCACCAGAAGGGAGCGCGGCCTCCTCGCCGCCATGGCCGCCACCGCTACCGCCGGGGCCACCGCCTGCGGGCGGAGTGCCACCGGGGGCCTGAAGCTCGTCCTCGGCGCCGAAGGCCTGCTCGGCCAGCTCGTTGCCGGCCGGGCTGCCACCGGCGCCCCGCACGATCGCGGCGTCGAACTCATCGACGTCGGAGGAGGCGTGGTCCAGCGCTCCGGGAACGTCGACGCGCTCGAGCCCGAGCGGCTCGGGACCTTCGAGACCGTTCGGCTCGGCCTGCTCGAGACCGTTCGGCTCGGCCTGCTCGGGCTCGACCCGCTCGGGCTCGGCCGGAGTAGCCGCGCCCCGCGCGGCTGAGCCGCGGCCGACAGCCGCAGCACGGCCGCGTTCGCGGCGCTGCTTCGCACGTTTGCGGTCACGGGCCACTTCAGCGCTCCCGCGCTAACGGGTCTCCCGGTGGCTGGTGTGCTTGCGACACCAGCGACAGTACTTGCGCAAAGTGACCCGGTCGGGGTTGTTGCGCTTGCTCTTATTGGTTTGGTAGTTGCGACGCTTGCACTCCTCGCAGGCGAGGGTGATAGCGATTCGCACGTCTCCGCGGGCCATGATCTGTAAACCCTCAAGTAGTTGGTGGCGGCGGCCTTGGGCGAAGAAAAACCCCGCCCAAGCGCGAGGTACAGGCAGTCTAGCGTGCTTGTCGCGGCGGCGCGGAGAGCGATCGGAGCGCGGCCCCTTCGGCGTTCCTCGAGGGCATCGGCTCGAATGCGCAGCCGCCCCGCGCGGGCGCCATCGCGGGCGCGCTGATCAGCGGCGTCGCGCGCGGCTGAGAGACGAGCGAGAGAAAGAGACGAGGGAGAGAAAGAGAGAGAAAAGGAAGAGAGAGCGAGTCCCGCTACTCATACAGCGTGAACGCAGCGAGGATGACGTACAGAGCGACCAGCGCCCAGCCCTCGAAGGCAGCCGCCCGACCGTCGCCGGTCACCTGCCAGAGGGCCAGCGCGGCGAGCCCCAAAGCGCCGATGTAGACGGGCGCCAGCGCGAAGGTGAGGGTGGTCGAGAGGGCAAAGGAGATCAGCACGAGCAGCGGGAACAGGAACGCGGCGATCTGCGCGACGGAGTTTTTGACGACCGAGATCGCGAGATCCGAGCGGCCCTTGTAGGCGAGCACCAGCCCGGCTGCGTTCTCTACGGCGTTGCCGGCGATCGCCACCACCACCAAGCCGGCGAACGCCTCCGAGAGCCCGAGCTGTGAGATCGCCGGCTGCAGGCCGTTGATGAACCAGTCCGAGACGAACGCCGAGCCGACCCCGCCCGCGACGAGCAGCGTGACGATCATCCTGACGGACAGCCGTGGTCCGCCCGCGGCGCCCTCGACCGGGGCCGCGGGAGGCTGGTCGGAGCGCAGGTAGGGCACGACCCAGGTGAGGTACACGACCAGCAGGCAGACAGCGCCGATCGCCGACAGCGTCTTGACGTGGTGGCTCGCCGGATCGTGTGAGCCGAGCGACAGGCCGAGCAGCACGATGATGAAGACCGTCACCTGAAGCAACGTCGCGGTGTCGCGTGGCAGCCGCTTGGAGAAGCGCATCACGCCGTCGGGCGCCCGGCTCGCGCCGACGACTATCACGAGGCCGAGCACGAGCAGCGCATTGGCCAGCACGGAGCCGACGATCGCCGTCTGGGCGACGACGAGCTCGCCCTTCTGGAGCGCGAAGATCACCACGAACAGCTCCGGCAGGTTGCCCAGCGTCGACTGCAGCAGGCCGGTCACGCCCGGGCCGTAGCGTTCCCCGAGCTGCTCGGTCGCGAACGACACGACCCAGGCGAGGCCCGCGAGGGCCAAGGTCGCCAGTAGGAAGCGGGGGATCGCAGCCCATTCGCCGTAGTTGGCGATTCCGGCGAGCGCCGTCAGCAGCGCGATCGCCGCGAGCGCCCCGCGCTCGAGGTGGTTCAGCCGCGACATCTGCACGGCGAGACTATTGCCCGCAGCCCTACCAGGGCCGCGCGCCTGCCGTGGCGCGGAGCGGCGTCGCGCTCAGTGGCTGTCGAGGACTTTGTCGACCAGGCCGTACTCGAGCGCCTGCTCGGCGGTGAAGAAGCGGTCGCGCTCCATGTCGGTGCGGACCTCCTCGGTCGCCCTGCCCGTGTGCTCGGCGTAGATCTCGTCGATCCGCGCGCGCATGTTGAGGATCTCGCGGGCGTGGATCTCGATGTCGGTCGACTGTCCTTCGAAGCCCGCCGAGGGCTGGTGGATCAGGATGCGCGAGTTGGGCAGGCAGGCGCGCTTGCCTTTCGCGCCGGCGGCGAGCAGCAGCGAGCCCATCGACATCGCCACGCCGACGCACATCGTCGCCACGTCCGGTTTGATGAAGCGCATCGTGTCGTAGATCGCGAGGCCCGAGTAGATCGAGCCGCCGGGCGAGTTGATGTACAGCGAGATGTCCTTGTCCGGATCGTCGCTCTCGAGGTGCAGCAACTGCGCCACGACGAGGTTCGCGATCTGATCGTCGATCGGCGTGCCGAGGAAGATGATCCGCTCGTTGAGCAGCCTGGAGTAGATGTCGAACTCGCGCTCGCCGCGGGCGGTGCGCTCGATGACCATGGGGATCAGCGGCATGGGCATCCACCCTAGCGTCCGGCAGAGCGCCTCCCGGAGCGGACCGCGGCGCCCCACGGCGAGGCGCTCCGCTCCGATCGCGGCGGCGCCCGGCGAGGCCGCATGGCCGGATGTCCGAGTTAGCTGCGCAACAAGCTCGGGCTATCGGTGTTTGACGACGATGTCCCGACTGCAAGGAGCCCCGTGATCTCCCGCCGTGCACATCTCCCCCGCTTGCCCCTGCGCGTCGCCGCGGTCGTAACCCTGCTCGCCTGCGCCGCGCCTGCGGCGGCGATGACCAGCCACGCGGGCTGGCCTCCCGACGAGCACCTCGTGATGGACAAGGGCCCGTCGGGGCACAAGCACACGCTGACCGGCAGGACGGGCGTGCACAACTATCTGCTCGGCGGCTATGGCGACGACACGATCATCGGCGGCGACAGCGGCGACGTGATCTGGGGCGACTACCACCCCAGCGGCGAGAACCGCCAGACAGCCGTGATCCGCGCGGGCAACGGCCAGAACTTCATCTACGCCAACGACACCCTCAACTATGTCTGGACCGGAACGAATCCGAGGACCGTCGTACACGCGCACGAGAACGGCGGCGTGATCCACTGCGAGAACCCCCAGCAGGTGGTCTTCACGAGCCACCACGCCAAGCCGCACTGGAAGCTCGACGGCTGCCGGCACGTCAGCTTCTTCTCCGTCGGCTACTGAGTTCTCGGCGAGCTGCTCATGCCCCGGGCGCTGCCGGCTCCGCCTCCGCTGCCGGCTCCGCCTACGATGACGACGCGAGCATCCGCCCGCGAAGCGCAGCGAGGTCCTCGTCGGTGAGCCCTCCGCCCTTCAGCGTCGTCTCGAGATCGATCGAGGAGAGCGTGGCCTCGATCGCGCCGGCGCCGGTCGTGCCGCGGTCGGCCAGGTAGGCGATGAGCTCCGCGCCCTGATCCTCCTGGCCGAGCTGCGCGAACAGCACGGCGAGGCGCTCGTGGCTCAGCTCGTAGTCGGCGCCGATCTCCGCGGCGGGCACGCCCACGAGCGACAGCAGCACCATCGCGAGCTGCCCCGAGCGGTCGCGGCCACCGGCGCAATGGAAGGCGACGCCACCGCTGGGTGCCCGCGCGACCGCCGCGACGGCGGCGGCCGAGAGAGCCGGCTTCCGCAGCAGGTGTGCCCGGTAGTAGAGCGGTGTACCGAACTCGAGGCGTTCTTCGATCGGCTCCCAGAAGGAGCGGTCGGGACGGCCGTCGAGGGGCACGTGAACTGTCTCGATCTCGGCAGGGCGCGGCGCGGCGTCCCGCCCCCCCTCGCCCTCGTTGCGCAGGTCGACGACGGTGCGCACACCGTGGTCGAGCAGCGCCTGCCAACCCTCGCTCGTCAAGCCCGAGAGCGTGTCCGCGCGAACGACCGCGCCTCGCCTGGTGCGCCCCCCGCCGGCGGCCGGCAGGCCGCCGAGATCGCGGACGTTGAAGCAGCCGGGCCAGTCGAGGTGGCGCTCGCTCTCCATCGCCCTCAGATGTTCACGCTGCGCATGCCTTCGGGGTCATAGCGGTCGCCGGCGGCGGCCGGCACGGCGTCGCTGATCTGCTGCACCTCGGAGTCGCTCAGCTCGACATCGGCGGCGGCGAGGTTCTCTTCGAGGTAGGACACGTGTTTCGTGCCCGGGATCGGCACGAAGTGCGGTCCGCGATGAAGCGCCCATGCGAGCGCCAGCTGGCCGGGCGTCACGCCCTTCTCCGCGGCGAGCCGCTTGACACGCTCGGCGAGCTCGAGGTTGTGCTCGAGGTTCTGGCCCGTGAAGCGCGGCCCGTGCTTGCGGAAGTCGCCCTCGTCGAGCTGATCGGGCGAGGTGAAGCGCCCCGACAAAAAGCCGCGGCCCAGCGGTGCGTAGGGGACCAGCGCGATGCCGAGCTCGGCGAGCACCGGGACCACGTCCTGCTCGACGTCGCGCGTCCACAGCGAGTACTCGCTCTGCACGGCGGTGATCGGGTGCACGGCGTTGGCGCGCCGGATCGTCGCCGCGCTCGCCTCGCTCAGCCCGAGGTAGCGGACCTTGCCCTCGCTGACGAGCTCAGCCATTGCGCCGACCGTCTCCTCGATCGGCGTGCTCGGGGCGATGCGGTGCTGGTAGTAGAGATCGACGTGCTCGACCCCCAAGCGCTGCAGCGAGCCCTCGATGGCGCTACGCACGTACTCCGGGCTGCCGTCGACCGAGCGGCTGACGGGTTTGCCGTCGGGCCCGAGCTCCAGCCTGATCCCGAACTTCGTCGCGAGGAACACCTCGTCGCGGCGGTCGGCGATCGC
>DASWFM010000204.1:0-12540 GCA_036394235.1 Solirubrobacteraceae bacterium
GAGCCGATGTGGTGCGCCGGGCTAGAGTGGTAGGAGGCGAGAGGACCTAAGGGGTGAGAGGACCACTCGGTAACACACGGATAATCCGCACCGCACGCGCGACCGCGTTGCTGTGCGTGCTCGGCTGCTTTGCGGCGGGAGCCCCGGCGAGCGCTCGCCTGCCGGACGCCGCCCATCACGGTCGATACCTGGCCCGCATCGCCTCCGAAGGAGGCTGTCAGATGCTCCCCGCCAACAACCCCCTCAACCAGGAAGTGGCGACGCTGCCCGCGAGCCCGGGATCGCAGGCCTACGTCGAAAGCATCGGCACCTCGGCCCATCTGCACCCCGACTTCGGCAACAACCCCGCCTACGGCATCCCCTACGAGGTCGTGGGCCCCGAACAGCCGAGGGTCCCGGTCAGGTTCACCGCCTACAGGAGCGAATCCGACCCCGGCCCCTACCCGATTCCCGCCGATGCCGCGATCGAGGGTGGCGGCAAGCGGGGCAAGGGCGACAAGCACGTGCTGGTCATGCAGGAAGGCAGCTGCACGGACTACGAGCTGTACAAAGCCTCTCGCAACGCCAAGGCGGGCGGCTGGAGGGCGCTCTCGGGTGCCGTCTTCAACCTGCGCAGCGACGCGCTTCGCCCCGAAGGATGGACCTCGGCCGACGCGGCGGGCCTGCCGATCCTGCCGCTGCTCGCCCGCTACCAGGAGGTCTCGAGCGGCGCCATCGACCACGCTCTGCGCGTGACGGTGCCGCGGTCGCAGCGCGGCTACATACACCCGGCCACGCACTTCGCCTCCTCTAGCACCAACCCGGCGCTGCCGCCGATGGGGCTGCGCCTGCGCCTGAAGGCGAGCTATCCCCTGGCGGGGTTCAGCGGCCAGGCACTCGTGATCCTCGAAGCGCTCAAGCGCTACGGGTTGATCGTGGCCGACAACGGCTCGCCGTGGTACATCACCGGCGCACCGTCAGCGAGCTGGAACGAAGCGAGCCTCGAGCAGATCAAGCAGGTGCCCGGCTCCGCCTTCGAAGCCGTCGAAACAGGTCCGATCATCCACTAGTCGTGGGGGCGTGGATGCCACTGCCATCGCTCGTTCGCCGGCGTGTCTCTTCTCAGACGGCCCGATAGCGGTGGTAGCTACCGGCGTGAATACCACTGCTATCGCTCGTTCGCGGGCGTGTCTCTTCTCAGACGCCCCGATAGCGGTGGTAGCTACCGCGTGAATACCACTGCTATCGCTCTCTCTCGAGATGAGCACGTCGTCGACCCCCGGGCGCCTCGGCACGTCCGGCCAGAACCCGGCGTGGGCTCCAGGGCGGGAGGCGCTCAGCCTTGCGGTGTCGGCTCTACAGGCGCCTGTGCCTGCTGCGGAGCCTCGCCGCTGAAAGCCTGAGCCGCCTGCGGGGGCGGAGGAGGCTGCTGCTGGGTCGTCTGGGTGAGCTCGGGCTGTTTGGACTCACCGCTGATCGAGTCCTTGAACTCCCTCATGCCCGATCCGAGCGAGCGCCCGATCTCAGGCAGGCGCTTGGCGCCGAAGACCAGCAACAGGATCACCACCAGGAAGGCGATGTGAAGTGGGTTGTCGAGTCCCATCTGGGTTCAGTCTAGGTCATTCGCGCATCGAGGGCGAGACGTTCGCAGGATCCCTCCCAGCGGCTGCCGGGGCCGGTCGCGTCACGGCGCCGCCGGCGAGTGCGCGGCGCGCGAGCTGAGCCGCGACGAGCAGCATCAGCGCGGCAAACGCATCGCGCAGAACGGGGCCGCTGAGCAGATTGGCGAGGGCCACGCCCGCGACCGCGCCGGCGAGCGAGAGCAGACCGAGCACGAGGGCGTCGTGCCGTCGCACGTTGCCGTAGCTGTCGTGGCGCAACGTCCCCGCGATCGCGACAGGCACGATCGCCAGCAGCGAGGTCGCCTCGGCGTGGTGCTGGTCGAGGCCGAGGAAGAAGACGAGGCCGGGAACGAACAGTACGCCGCCGCCCACCCCGAGCAGCCCGGCGATGACGCCGCCGGCGAGGCCGATCAGGATCGCTCCGATCATCGCAGCACGAGCTCCACGGCGCTGCCCACGAGCACCGCCGCGAACAGCAGCGCGATCGTCCGCTGGGGCAGCCTCTGGGAGAGCCATGCGCCGCCGAGCACGCCCGCCACCGCGGGCACGCCCACGGCGGCCGCGTCGAGCAGCCGCACGTTGCCGTAGAGCCCCTGGGCGGCGGCGGCAAAGGCGGCGATCAGGATGATCGCGGCGAGCGAGGTGGCGGTCGCCTGGCGCTCTTCGTAGCCGAGCCAGAGGATCAGCAGCGGCACGATCACGCTGCCCCCGCCGACCCCGAAGAGCCCGCTGAAGAGCCCCGCCAGAGTGCCGATCAGGGCGAGCCTGAGCGTGCGCCCCGCGCGACCCTCAGCGACCGCTTGCATGAGCGCGCTGCCCGGCCACCATGCGCGGCATACTAGACCCGTGTCGCCCGCCGCAACGCTCGTCGAGGCGCTCGGGCCGATCCGCTCCGAGCCGGCCACCTCAGCTGTCCTGCTGGACATCGACGGCACCCTCGCGCCGATCGTCCGCCATGCCCAGGACGCCCACGTGCCGGAGGCGACCCGGGCGGTGCTGATCGAGGTCTCGCGCCGCTACGGGGTGGTGGGGTGCGTCAGCGGCCGTCGCGCGACAACCGCTCGAGCGATCGTCGCGATCGGCACGATCGCCTACATCGGCAATCACGGCGGCGAGCTGCTGCGACCCGGCTCCACCACGGTGGAGGTCGATCCCGAGCTGGCGGCGTGGACCGATCGGGTGCGCGAGTTCGCGGCCCGCGCGGACACCGCAGAGAACCAGCGGGTGCGAGTGCGATGCGAGGACAAGGGCGCGATCGCCGCGTTCCACTGGCGGGGCGCACCGGACGAGGAGGCGGCCGAGGCTGCCGTGCGGATGATCGCCGAGCGGGCCGTGCAGGAGGGCTTCGAGGCGCACTGGGGGCGCAAGGTGCTCGAGGTGCGCCCGCCGGTCGAGTTCGACAAGGGGCTCGGCGTCGCCGCGCTGGTCCGCGGCGAGGACGTCTCGGCGGCCCTCTACGTCGGCGACGACAGCACCGATCTCGACGCTTTCAGGGGCCTGCGGGAGCTGGTCGCCACGGGGGAGCTCGAAACGGCGCTGTGCGTGGCTGTGGAATCCGATGAAGCTCCCCCGGAGCTGGCCCGCGAGGCCGACCTCACCGTGGACGGGCCGGGGGGCGTGCGGGCGCTGCTCGGGGCACTGCTGTAGATGACTGGTCCTAGGCATGCTCGACGATCCGCACCGCCGGGAACGCGGCTCACCGCCGTGGGACCTGTCATCTAGCGGTGCGGTTCGTCGACTTCCTCCGGACGACGGTGTTGCTGAGCGCAGGGGCGGCGACGGCCCTCGGCGTGGTGTCGGTGCTGGCGGCCGCCGGCGAATCCAACCAGCTGCTCGTTGAGGTCTCGGTGGGCTGGTGGGTGGTGGCCAGCGTGCTCGGCCTGAGGCTCGGCCGCCGCGCTGCGACAAACCCGCCGATCGCACGCCTGCTCGCCGGCGCAAAGTTCAGCGCGACGCTGCCCGAGCAGCATCCCAGCGCGATCCTGCTGAACAGGCTGTGGCCGCTGTTGGTCTTCACGCTGCTCGCCGGCGGGCTGGCCTTCCTCGCACCACAGGTGCCGGGCATCGCGGCTGGCTTCGCGATCATCTGGGCGCTCGCATGGCGCCGCCAGGACGCCGCCGTGGCGGCGATCGAGGAGCGCGACGGGGCCACTTTCTACGTGCGCCGCACATCGCCCTTTCAGCCGATCGCGCTGCTGAGGACCCCCGGCTTCAAAGCCAGCCGCGTGGAAAGCATCAACGGGGCCGTGACCTGAGATGAGCCCGCCGGCTCCGGCAGGCGCCCTCGACGTGCTGATCGTCTCGCTGGGCTCGACGACGGGGCTGCGTAGCGCCGACGAGGAGCTCGCGGCTTCCCTGCGCCGCGCCGGAGCCTCCGTTGCGATCGCATCCGCGGCGGCTCCGCGCGCGGTGCGGACGCTGATGCTCACGGACCTCTCCTGGGCCCGCGCCGCCCGGGCGGCAGCCGGCGAAGCGCTGCAGCGGGCAAAGCCCCGCTCGATCATCTACTCGACCACCACTGCGGCGCTGCTGTGGCCCGCTCCGGGCGCGATCCGCTTCGACGCCCCTGCCGCCGCCAACAGGCCGGGACGTCATGGGCTCTGGCAGCGTCCCCTGGAGCGGCGGCGCCTCGGTCAGGCGTCGCTGCTGCTGCCGCTGAGTGCCGGGGGCCTCGCCGAGGCGGGCCCGAGCGGAGGAGGGGCGGCGAGGGCCTTGGTGGTGCCGTTGCCCGTGGAGCCCTCGGGCGCCCCCGCCGAGCGGGACATCGCCGCGATCACCTACGCGGGCAATCCCGCGAAGAAGGGCCTCAGTCGCGTGCTCGCAGCGTGGCGGCAGGCACGGCTCCTCGCGGGCGAGAACGGACAGCTGCTAGTCGCCGGCTGCTCCCCCGAGGAGCTGCGGGCGGCGGGCATCGAGCTGTCCACCGAGCCGGCGGTGGTCGACGTGGGCAGGCTCGAGGCGGCCGAGTACCGGGCGCTTCTTCGCCGCTCGCGCGTGTTCGTGACGGCGCCCCGCCGGGAGGACTACGGGCAGGCCCAGCTCGAGGCGCTGGCCGACGGGTGCCTGCTCGTGAGCACCCCGGCCCCGGGGCCCTACGCGGCGCTTCCAATCGCCCGGCGGCTGGACCCGCAGCTGGTCGATCTGGACCTCGGCGCCGCGCTCGCGCGGGCGCTCGTCCACGAGGACCGCGACCAGTACGCCGAGCTGGCACTGGCCGAGCTGGCGCCGCTGCGAGCGGAGGCGGTCGACAGGCTGGTCGCGAACGAGCTGCTGCCGCGCCTACTTGGCAGCCCGGCGCCGGCCGCGCTTGCCACCTAGCTCGCCCTTCTTGCTGCGTAGCTCCGCCCAGGGCCGCGTGTTGGCGACCTGCTCGGCGGTCAGCCATGCGCGGCGGGCCGTGTCGATCCCCCAGCGCATGTTCTGAAGGGTGCTCATGCGGTGTGCGTCGGAGTCGATCACGATCCTCACGCCCGCCCGGGCGGCGGCGCGGGCATGGACGTCGGAGAGGTCACGGCGATCGGGGTTGCCGTTGATCTCGAGCATCGTGCCGGCGCTGGCGGCGGCGGCGAAGAGCGCCTCGAGGTCGACCGCATACGGGCCGCGCCCCTCGATCTTGCGGCCGGTGGGGTGACCGATGGCCCGCACGTGGGGATGCTCGGCGGCCGCGATCATCCGCTCCGTCATCGCCTGCTCGGAGCTGCCGAAGGAGGTGTGGACGCTGGCGATCACCCAGTCCAGCCGGGCGAGGAGCTCGTCCTCGTAGTCGAGGGAGCCGTCGGGAAGGATGTTGACCTCGCTGCCGGCCAGCAGCTCGATGGGTGGGTGGGCCTTGTTCAATCGCTCGTTGGCCTCGGCGACGAGCTCGATCTGGCGCTCGAGCTGTTCGCCCGAGACGGCGTCGCCGAAGCCGTGGCTCGCCGAGTGGTCGGTGATCGCCAGGTACTCATAGCCGAGGTCCCGCGCGGCGGCGCCCATCTCCTTGATCGTGTAGCGGCCGTCGGAGGCGATCGTGTGGCTATGCAGATCGCCCCTGATGTCCGGCAGCTCGATCAGCTTCGGCAGCGAACCAGCCGCCGCCGCGGCCAGCTCGCCCCGGTCCTCCCTGAGCTCAGGCTCGATGTACTCGAGGCCGAGCCGCGCATAGACCTCCTGCTCGCTCGCGAAGGACTCGGTCTCGCCGGTGGCGTCGTCGAGGATCCCGTACTCGGAGACATGCAGGCCGCGCCTCACGGCGGCCTCGCGCAGGGCGGTGTTGTGGGGGCCCGAGCCGGTGAAGTGCTGCAGCAGGCTGCCGAGCTGCCCGGGGGCTGCGACGCGCAGCTCAACGGTGACGCCGGCATGGGTGCGGGCACGTGCGCCGGCGGTCCCCGATGAGCTGACCGTCTCGATCTCCTCGAGCTGCCCGAGGCGTTCGAAGAGCGCCGTCGGGTCATCGGTGACTGCCACCAGGTCGATGTCCTTGACGCTGTCGGCACGCCGCCGAATCGAGCCGGCCAGCTCCACCGATGTGCCCTCGGGGGCGCCTGCCAGCAGCCCCTCGACGATCGCCGCGCCGATCTCCGTAGCCCGAGGCAGCAGGATCCGTCCGGAGCGCTCCGGGGGGCGCCGCTCGGCCTCATCGAGGGCCGCCAGCATGCTGGCCTCGAACTTCGGGCCGAGGCCCTTGACCGAGCGCAGCCGTTCGGCTTCGGCGGCCGCCCGCAGCGCATCGGGGGAGTCGATGCCGAGCTCGTCATAGAGCAGCCGGGCACGCTTCGGGCCGAGTCCGGCTAGGCGCGTGAGCGCCAACAGGCCCGGGGGGAACTTGGCCCGCAGCCGCTCCGCGGCGGGTATCGCGCCGGTCTCGGCGAGCGCGAGGATCTTCTCCTGGAGCGTCTTGCCGATCCCCGGCAGCTCGCTGGCGCGGCCCTGACGGGCCAGCGCCGCGACCGACACGGACGCGTCGCGCACGGCCTTCGCCGCCGACCGGTAGGCGACCACGCGGTATACGCTCGCGCCGTCGAGCTCGTAGAGGTCTCCGAGTTCCTGCAGGGCGTCGGCGACCTCGGCGTTCGTGGGGTCGCGCTTGCTCACCGCACCAGCCTAGGGGGAGTGCGGCCTCCGCGGCCATCGCCGCCACGCTCTAGGGTAGTGCCGCACCGATGCCCGGCGAGCCTTGGCTGATACTTCCGACGTACAACGAGGCCGCCAACGTCGAGGCGATCCTGACGGCTGCCGGCGAGGTGCTGGCGAAGGCCGCCCCGGAGGGTTTCAGGATCCTCGTCGTCGACGATGGCTCCCCTGACGGCACGGGTCGGCTGGCCGACGAGATGGCAGAACGCCACGAGTGGATGAGGGTTCTACACCGCGCCGAGAAGGCAGGCATCGGTCCCGCCTATCTGGCGGGCTTCGCCCATGCGCTCGGCGAAGGGGCCGGCTACGCGATGGAGATGGACTCGGACTTCTCCCACGATCCGGCCGATCTGGCCCGGCTGCTGGACGCCGTCCGCGGCGGAGCGGACCTGGCGCTCGGCTCGCGTTACGTGCCGGGCGGGGGCGTCACCGACTGGGGCCCCTTGCGACGGCTGATCAGCGAGGGCGGATCGACGTACGCACGGCTGGTTCTGGGGCTCGAGATCCGGGATCTCACCGGGGGCTTCAAGTGCTTTCGCCGCGGCGTGCTCGAAGCGATCGACTTCGAGAGCGTGCGCTCGCGGGGATATGCCTTCCAGGTGGAGCTGACCTATCGCGCCGTGCAGGCGGGCTTCCGCGTCGTCGAGGTCCCGATCACCTTCCGGGACAGAGAGAAGGGTCAGAGCAAGATGTCCTGGAAGATCGCGGCCGAGGCGATGTGGCTGGTGCCGATGCTGCGCTTCAACTGAGCTCCGGCCGCCGCTTCGCGAAGGGGCTTATGTCGCGCCCGGAGCGAGCCGATGGAGGGGGAGATGGACGCCTCGGCCTATGCCTTCGCACATGGCGTGCGGCACACCCGCGAGACGCTTCACGAATGGCAGCGCCACCCTTGGGGCGTCGTCGGACGGTGGCTCGCGGGGTCCGCCGTGGCCGCGGGGGGGCTGCTCGCGGCCGTGTGGGTGGTGGCCTCCCTCGACACCGGCTACTCGCGATTCCTGGATCTGCAGCCGCCCTTCGCGGTCGGCGACATCGGCGATGTGCTCCATGTGCTGCGGTCGAACCTGCTGGTCCTGGCTCTGCATGGGATGGCGTGCGTGGCGGGGTTCATCGCGGGCAGCTCGCTGCCGCTCCAGGCCGAGCACCACTCGGGCCTCTCGCGCTGGCTGCACGAGCATGGCGGGCGCATCGCGATCGCCTTCGTGGTGGCCGCGACGACGTTCTCGCTGAGCGCCCAGGCATATCTGATCGGCCACACCCTGGCCGGCATCTCGGACTTCCTTCAGGTGTCGCCGGCGGTGTTGCTGCTAGGGGTGCTGCCGCACGCGATTCCCGAGCTCGTCGCGCTGTTCCTGCCGCTGGCGGCGTGGATCATCGCGAGCCGCAAGGGGGAGTGGGAGCAGCTGCTTGCGGCCACGCTCGTGACGGTCGCGATCGCGGTCCCGGTGCTCGTGGTGGCGGCCTTCGTGGAGGTGTACGTCTCGCCTCACGTGTTCTCGGCCCTCACCCACATCCACCCGCCGATCGTGAGGCACAGCGCAGGTTGGACGGTGATAATCCGCTAGATGGCCTACGACGAGGATCTCGCCAACCGCATCAGGGAGATCATCGGCGCGGAGCCGGACCTCGTGGAGAAGAAGATGTTCGGCGGGCTGGCCTTCCTGATCGGCGGCCACATGTCCGTCAGCGCCAGCGGCCAGGGCGGCCTGCTGCTGCGCTGTGATCCAGCCGAGACCGACGCGCTGTCGGCCAAGCCGGGCGCCGCGCCGTTCGTGATGCGCGGCAAAGCAATGGACGGATGGCTCCGGATCGACGCCGCTGCCGTCAAGACGAAGCAGCAACTCGAGCGCTGGGTTGCTCGCGGCGTCTCCTTTGCGCGGTCGCTGCCGCCGAAGTAGGGCGCACGTTCGCCGGAGGCTCTTCAGGCGGCGTCGCCTGCGCGCGGTCGCTGGTGCCGAAGCAGGGTGCACCTTCGCCGGAGGCTCTTTAGGCCCTACCAGTGAGCCCTCGGCGCATGCGCCGAGGGCCTCCTCCGCACATGTGCGGAGGAGCGGCCCGGCACATGTGCCGGGCCGAACAGCATCAGGCCACCGAAGAGCTAGGCCGCCGGGGTCAGCGCCGGCTCGAGCTCCTGCTCGAGCTTCTTCTTGGGATATGCGCCGATCACGGTCTTGACGGGCTGGCCGCCCTTGAAGAGGATCATCGTGGGGATCGACAGCACCTGGAAGCGGGCCGCCGTCTGGGGGTTCTCGTCGATGTCCAGCTTCACGATCTTGAGGTCCTCCCGCTCGGACTGGATCTCCTCGAGGACCGGCGCGACCACGCGGCAGGGGCCGCACCAGGGCGCCCAGAAGTCGACCAGCACGGGGCCCTCTGCCTCGAGGACCTCGGCGTCGAAGTTGTTGTCGGTGATCTGCGGAAGGGTGCCTGCCATTTGGGCGTCTCCTCGTTGGGGTCAACACACACTATACAAAATGAAGTGGTGGATTTCCAGGGGCGCTGACAGCGCCTCACCCTTCCCGCGACAGCGCGATCTGCAGCGCCAGCCCGTCGACGTTCGCGGCTTCGGTGTAGCTGAGCTCGCGGCCGCCGTCGCCATCGCCGACCGAGAGCTCCACCGCCAGCGTCTCGCCTGCGAGGTACTCGCGATGGGCCTCCGCCGCGGCGAGCAGCAGCGGGTCGCCCGCGAGCGCCAGCCTGATCCGGTCCTCCACGACGAGGCCCGCGTTCTTGCGGGCGTTCTGGACGGCATGGACGATCTCACGAGCGCGCCCCGCCTCCCTCAGCTGCTCGTCGATCTCGAGGTCCAGGGCGACGGCGTGGGCGCCCTCGCGCTCCACGCTGTAGCCCTCCGGCGCGCGCATCGTCAGGATCAGGTCCTCGGCCGTCAGGCTGTGGTCACGTCCGCCGACGGTGATGCCGACTTCTCCGCCGTCGCGCAGCCTGGCCGCGACGTGGGCAGGGTCCAGCGCGAGCACCGCCTCGGCCGCGCTGGGCATCTCGCTGCCGAACTTCGGCCCGAGCGTCCTGTAGTTGGCCTTGACCTCATAGCTCCCCAGCTCCTCGGCGGCGGCCACGAAGCGCACCCGCTCGACATTCAGCTCCTCGCGGACCACCTCGACGAGGCGCTCGATCGCCTCTCGCTCCCGCATGTCGGCGACGACCGCCGCCTCCCGCAGCGGCTGGCGGATCTTGATCTTCGCCTTGCCGCGCGCGCCGAGCCCGAGCCTCACTGTCTCGCGGGCCAGCGCCATCGCCTGCTCGAGCTCCTCGTCCCGCGGCCCCACCTCCTCGGGCGTGGGGAAGTCGCACAGGTGCACGCTGGCCAGCTCTCCGTCGAGGTTGTCGTAGATCTCATCGGCGATGAACGGCGTGAACGGCGCGAGCATCTTCACGACCGCCAGCAGACAGGTGCGGAGCGTCCGGAAGGCCGCCTCCTCGCCGTCCCAGAAGCGCCGCCGAGAACGCCTCACGTACCAGTTGGAGAGGTCGTCGAGCAGCTCGGCGATCGCCCGGCCCGCGGTAGTCGCGTCGTAGGCATCGAGCCGCTCGGTGACGAGCGCCACGGTTCCCGCGGTGCGCGACAGGGCCCAGCGGTCGAGATCCTGCTCCGGGCTGGGGCCTCCACCCTCGAGCTGCGCGGCGGCGGCCCGCGCGTAGAGCGCGTAGAAGTAGTAGGTCGACCAGAGCTGCTTGAGGAACAGCCGCACGCCCTCGCCGATCGTCTCGGTCGAGAAGCGATAGCCGTCCCAGGGCTGCTTGGAGGTGAAGAAGTACCACCGGAAGGCGTCCGCGCCGTAGCTGTCGAGCACCTCCCACGGCTCGACCGTGTTGCCCTTGGACTTCGACATCTTCTGGCCCTCCTCGTCGAGGATCAGGCCCAGGCAGACGACATTTCGGTACGGCGCGCCCTTGCCCAGCAGCGTCGAGATCGCGAGCAGCGAGTAGAACCAGCCCCGCGTCTGGTCCTGCGCCTCGCAGATGAAGTCGGCCGGGAAGCGCGGCATCTCGGTCTCGCCCTCGAACGGGAAGTGGTACTGCGCGAAGGGCATCGCGCCCGAGTCGAACCACACGTCGATCACCTCCGGCACTCGCCGCATCGGCTCCTCGCAGCCCGGCTCCGTGCAGGCGAAGGTCACCTCGTCGACGTAGGGCCTGTGGTGGTCCTCGAGGCTCGTCCCGGAGAGCTCCTGGAGCTCGTCGAAGGAGCCGATCATGCGCGTGTGGCCGGAGGCGCATCGCCACACCGGCAGCGGCGTTCCCCAGTAGCGCTCCCTCGACAGGGCCCAGTCGACGTTGTTCTCCAGCCAGTCCCCGAAACGGCCGTGCTTGACGCGCGGGGGGTACCAGCCGACGGTCTCGTTGGCCGCCAGCAACTGGTCCCGGAGCTTCGTGGTGGCGATGTACCAGGAGGGTTTCGCGTAGTAGATCAGCGCGTTGCCGGAGCGCCAGCAATGCGGGTAGGCATGCTCGTAGTCCTGCACCTTCAGCACCAGCCCGCGGCTACGCAGGTCCTCGATCAGCTCGGCCGTGACGTCCTCGCCCTTCACCTGCCGCCCCTCGTAGGACTTGCCCTCCCAGTTGCGGACGGTCCCGTCGAAGGTGCCGTTCGGCCGCACGGGATTCGGCAGCGTCCCCGCCTGCGCCGGGTCGAATGCGACCCGCTCCGACGCTCCCGCGACGCGGTAGTCGTCCTCGCCGAAGGCCGGCGCGAGGTGCACGATGCCCGTGCCGTCGTCGGTCGTCACGAACTCGTCGCTCAGGATCGGGAAGTCGCCCGGCTCGCCCACGTTGAAGATCGGCCCCCGATAGGAGCGATAGCGCTCCGCGAGCTCAGCGCCGGAGAGCACCTCGAGCACCTCGGCCTGCTCCCCCAGCACCGGCTCCACGCGTGCCTCGGCGAGCAGGTAGGTCTCCCCGCCTGAGCGGACCTGGGCGTAGGCCGCGCTCGGGGAGACGGCGACGGCGACATTCCCCGGCAGCGTCCAGGGCGTCGTCGTCCACACCAGCAGCTGCTCCTCGGCGCCGCTCACTGCGAGCTTCAGGAACACGCTCGGGTCGACCACGTCGCGGTAGCCCTGCGCGACCTCGTGCGAGGACAGCGTCGTCTCACAGCGAGGGCAGTAGGGCACCACCTTGTGGCCCTCGTAGAGCAGGCCCCGCTCGTGGATCTGCGAGAGCGCCCACCAAACCGACTCGATGTAGCTCTCATCGAGCGTGCGGTAGGCGTGCTCGAGGTCGAGCCAGAAGCCGATCCGTTCGGTCAGGCGGTCCCACTCCTCGAGGAACGCGAACACCGACTCCCGGCACTCCTCGTTGAAGCGGCCGATCCCGTACTGCTCGATCTCGGCCTTCGACTTGATGCCGAGCTTCGCTTCGACGGCGATCTCCACGGGCAGCCCGTGGCAGTCCCAGCCACCCTTGCGGTTCACCAGATATCCCCGCATAGTCTGGAAGCGCGGGTAGATGTCCTTGAACACCCTCGAGAGGACATGATGCGACCCGGGCGGCCCGTTGGCGGTAGGTGGGCCCTCATAGAAGACCCACTCCGGCGCGCCCTCACGCGCCGCCAGCGAGGCCGCGAAGATGTCACGCTCGCGCCACCTCGCGAGCACCTCCTGCTCCATCGCCGGCAGCTCCCGGCGCGGGTCGACCTCGCGGTCGGGGATCAGCTGGTGGGAGTCGCTCAAGGGAGCGCCATTCTAGGCGCCCGCCTCAGCGCAGCCGCGGGGAGCGAGAGAAGAGGCCGGCGAGGCTTCCCGCACGCGGATCGGTCGCTCCCGCCAGCCGCGGCAGTCCCAGCGCGTCCTCGATCGTGGCCAGCACGCCG
>DASWFM010000205.1:0-8207 GCA_036394235.1 Solirubrobacteraceae bacterium
ACGTCGCCACTCGAAGCCGCTGAGCTCACCGTTGTCATCGTGACGTCGCCTTCGGACGCCGTCGCGGCCGGCTCCGAGCGTTGCGTCTCGGCTGCTCGCCGCGCGTGTCCTCGCTGCCCCCGAGGCCGTGGCGCAGGCCGAGGCGCCGTGCGAGCTGGCGCATCTCGTGATGCTCGCCGCTGCCGACGAGGGTCACCCCGACGCCGCCGTTGCCCGCGCGTCCCGTCCGGCCGACACGATGGATATACGCCTCATGGTCACCGGGTGGGTCGAAGTTGATCACGTGGGAGACGCCCTCGACGTCGATCCCCCGCGCCGCCACGTCGGTGGCGACGAGCGTGTCGATCTGGCCTGACTGGAAGCTCGAGAGCGCGCGATTGCGCTGACCCTGTGACTTGTTGCCGTGGATCGCGACCGACTTCACACCGTGGCCATCGAGCCGCTTGACGAGGCGGTCCGCGCCGCGCTTGGTGCGGACGAACACCATCGCCCTGCCGCGGTCGCCGGACAGCTCCTCCACGAGCGCCTCCAAGCGCCCCTCGTCGCGCACCGCGACGAAGCGGTGCTCGACCTGAGCCGTCTCGTAGCGCCCCGGCGCGCCGTGCTCGTGCACGATCGCTTCCGAGGTGTAGCGCCCGGCGACCTTGCCCGTGACGCCATCGAGTGTGGCCGAGAAGAACAGCGTCTGGCGGCTTGCGGGGCAGGCGCCCACGATGCGATCAATCGCGGGGCGGAATCCCATGTCGAGCATCCGGTCCGCCTCATCGAGCACGAGGATCCGGATCTTCGCGAGGGTGAAGGTACCCCGGGCCAGCAGATCCTCGAGGCGACCGGGGGTGGCGACGATGATGTGCGCACGCGCGGCACGCGCGGCCTGGGGGGCGATTCCGACGCCGCCGTAGACCGCGGCTACCCGCAGCCCCCTGGCAGCTGCGAGATCACTGAGCTCATCGACGATCTGGCCGGCGAGCTCCCGGGTCGGAGCCAGCACGAGTGAAGAGGGGCCGGCTTCGCCGGCTTCCAGGCGCTCAGCGATCGGGATCCCGAAGGCGAGCGTCTTGCCCGAGCCCGTGGGCGACTTGACGAGGACATCCCGTCCGGCGAGCACGTCCTCCAGGACGAGTCGTTGGACGGGGAACGGCGCCGTTATGCCACGACGCGAAAGGGCGCCGCACACGGCGCTAGATACGCCGAGATCGGCGAAGGACTGCTTTGACATCCACTACTCCTGACGGCGCTCGTGCGCCTGCGGTTCGGAGGCTCTGGCTGACCCGAACCGCTGATGGCGGGACTCAAGCGAGCAAACCTCGCGGCCGAAAGGTTCGACCGCTGCCAGGCACGCTAACAGACCTGCTGGGCGCCGGCTGCAGTTCTCGACGCATGGTCCCCGCGAAAACACATACGGAGAGCTCCACAGGTCGCGGTAAACTGAATTTGAACATGCGAGACGCGCAACCCGCGCAGGGCTGGGAGCCTGTGGCAGGGAGGAGGAACCTTCCCTCGCGCGAGAGACTCGCTCACCCAGCGCCGGAGCACGGGTCAACTCTGAACGCTCGAGGCTAGGAGCACACGTGCCGGGGTCCTATCAGCTGCGCCAGCAGGAGCAGCACGAACAGAAGCTCCGCGAGATTCGGGAGCAGGTCGATCAGGGCAAGCTCGTGATCCGGCAGATGACACCGGAGGAGCGCAAGCGCTTCCCGCCCCGCCCCGCCGGCCCGCGTAGGGCCGGGAAGCGTCGCTGATGGGGCATTTCTTCATCCCCTCGCTCGCCGGCGGCGTTCAGGGCGCCGAGCAGTCCTACCGCGATATGCGCGATCAGGCAGAGGTCGTCATCGGGGCGGTTTCGCGGGACCGGCGCATCGAAGGCCTCGAGTGCCGGCGCAGCGGCCACGATTGCCTGCTGCGCGTGGGCGAGCTCGACGCCGGCAACGGACGCACGGTGGCGGCGATCATCCAGGTCGGCCGCGGCACCTACACCGTGCACCACCTGCGCTCAGACCCCGGCGAGGCTTACGAGCCGCTCGTGCTGCAGCAGTCGGAGGTCTACTCGGTCACCGACTTCCAGTAGGCGACGGGGCCACGCTGAGGCGGGAGGCGGGGTCCCGGCTCACCCCTTCGGAGGCCGGGACCCGCGCTCCTTGCCGCGGACGAAACCCGCGCAACTCAACTCAGTGCGTCGCGGTCAAGCGGGCGGGACGAAGCTCAGGTTGCCGTTGTTGAGCGTGACTTCTTCGAGTTCGCCTTCCATTTTTCCGCCGCCGAATTCCGCTTCACCGGCGCCGTTGATATGCGTGCCCTTGTATTTGCAGGTGGGCGTCAGTTTGACGGTGGTGGTGACCCCTTTGAGTTCCCATTCGACGTCCAGGCGTTCCCTGAATTCACCGAATTTTTTGGCCGGGCCGCCTTCCAGTTTTTCCTTTTCGGTTCCGTAGGTGACGTCTTCGAAGAGCTTTTCTTCGCCCTTCGTTTCGGCTGCCGAAGGCACCCACTGCGGCGGGATCGTCACTTCGCAGGTGCTGTTGGTGGCGCCGAACGTGACCGCGGACGGGCCGATTTTCAGGGACCCGTTCGAGTGGAATTCCATTCCCAGCGTGAACGACGCGTCGACGACTTCTTCGAGCCCGGCGCCGGTGTTCCGGATCGCTTCGCAATGGGAGAACCTGACTTCCTGGAAGAAGGTTTCCGATTCGCCCATCACCACGGTGCCGACGGAGTGCAGTTCCTTTTCGCAGCCTTCGAAGTGGTACGGGCCGAGGGCCATTTCCCCGGCTTCGCCGATGCCCCTGACCGTGCCTGCCGTCGACGCCTTGAATTTCCCGAAGACCGGTTTTTCTTTGGCCGCGAAGGCCGGCGAGGCGAGTACGCACAGCGCACACAGGCCCGCGGCGAGAGCGACCACAATCGATGTCCGTCTCATCCCTCTGGATCTCCTTGCGTTCGCAGTCCAGGGAAGGCCCGAGTTCTCTCCCGACCGGCCGATCATCGCCTGCCGTACACACGCGCCGCCCGGCCTCCCTCTGATCGAGGCCGGAACATACCATGACCCTCGCGGCGTCTTCGCCGCATGCGGCAGCCTCGCTACCGCTGACGCCTAGTCCAGCTGGAACTCTCCGTCCCGGTAGATCAACTGCTCGCCGCCGCCACGTAGCTGCGCGGTGACGATGCGATCTGACGTCGAGACGATGTCGGTGTGCACGCTCGAATCGTTGAAGCCGAGACGCTTCCACTCCTCGCCGTCCACCGTGGCGGGGTCCCCGGCGTAGGCATCCTGGTAGGCGCGCCCGAGCGCGATGTGGGTGTTGCCGAACGGCCCGCCGATGTTCTCGTCGTACAGCGTCTGGGCCATGAAGCGGGTGATCCTGGAGAAGCGCCGGTCGGTCAGGGAGAACTCGCCGATCTGGTCGGCGCCCTCGGTGGCGATCATCTCCGTCAGGATCGGCTCGTTCTGCTCGGCGCCGGCTTCGGTCACGCGGCCGTCGGCGAACGAGAGGCTGATGCCCTTGACGAGATTGCCGTATCGGTACAAAGGCTGGTTGAAGCGGATCCAGCCTTCCGTGCCGCGCCAATCCGGGCTCGTAAACAGCTCGAAGCTGGGGATGTTCCGCCCGCGGCCGCCGAGCCAGCGGCGCCGCTCGCCGACCGTCACCCACAGGTCGACGTCCTCGCCCTCGACGTGGAGGCGCTCGATGTCCAGGGCGTCCAGGCGCTCGCGCGTCTCCTCGAGGCGCCGCCCGACCTCCCGCCAGCGCGCGATCGGGTCCTCCTCGTCCAGGAAGCAGGCATGGATGATCTGCTGCCAGTACTCCTCGACGCTCATCTCCGCCTCGGCCGCCATCGCCTCGGTCCCGTAGAGGCCGAGCGTCCAGCTGAAGCGGCCCTCGTTCTCCTTCTCCCCGCGCCAGTCCATCACCTCGCGAAGCGCCTCCCCGCGGCCCAGGATCCGCGACGGGTCGACGCCCTCGAGGGCGTGCGGATCGGCGTCGCAGATGACGGCGACCTGATGGTCCATTTCGTCGACCAGGCCGCGCAGGTAATGCGCCGGGAAATGCCGGATCTGCGCGTCGGAGGCGAGCTCGAAGAAGTCTCTCGAGCCGCCGCCGCGCTGTTCCTCATCAGGCAGGTAGCCGCCGATCACGTTGCCGCCGGCCCGCCAGACTGCCCTGCAGAGCTCGAGGTACAGCGGCTTGGCGCTCTCCGGCGCGCTGACCCTCACGACGTCGCCCTGCTCGATCCCGGCCCCGCCGCCGAGGGCGAAGTCGACGAGCACCGAGGCGTAGCGCTCGAGTGTCTCCGTGCCGGGGACGTAGGCCATCTCGCGACTCTAGCTACGCTGCGGCGATGGCGCTCGGCGAGGGGGATCTGACGCTTCGGGGCTTCCAAGATCAGGACCGCTCAGCACTGCTCGAGCTGCTCACCGAGCCGGAGGTGCGGCGCTGGTGGCCGGTTCCCGACTTCGTGCCAGAGCACGGCTGGGTCATCGCGCAGGACGGCGAGCTGGCCGGCTGGCTGGAGTACCACGAGGAGACCTATCGCTGGTATCCCAGCGTGGCCTTCGACATCTTGCTCGCCTCGCGGCTGCACGGCCGCGGCCTGGGCCGCAGGGCGCTACGGCTGGCCGTCGATCATTTCGTGGCCAAGGGTCACCACCGCTTCACAATCGACCCCAACGCCGAGAACGAGCGGGCGATCCGCTGCTATCAGGCCGTCGGCTTCGAGCGGGTCGGCGTGATGCGCTGCTACGAGCGCAACCCCGCGGGGGGCTGGAACGACGCTCTGCTGATGGAGCTGATCGTGCCCGCGGCGATCGAGCGCGACCTACTCGCCGGCGGCGAGAAGCGCCAGTGAGGAGCGCCGCGGGAACGCTGCTCGTCCTCCAGCACGCGGGCTGCGAGCCGCCCGGGATCTACGAGGAGGAGATGCGCCGCCGGGGCATCGGAATCGAACGGGTCGTGATGGACGAGACTCGCGAGCTACCCGACTGGCGCCGGCACGCGGGCATCGTGGCGATGGGCGGTGCGATGGGCGCATACGAGCATCGCGAGCATCCCTGGCTCGGGCCGGAGACGCGGCTGATCGCCGAGGCCGTCGAGGACGGCATGCCCTACTGGGGCGTCTGCCTGGGCGCCCAGCTGCTCGCGGCGGCGCTCGGCGCCCGGGTTGCGCCCGGGCCCGCGCCCGAGCTCGGCGTGCTGAGCGTTTCACTGACCGAGGAGGCGGCGCTCGACCCGGTGTTCGCCGGCGCTCCGCGATCGTTCCGGACGCTGCAGTGGCACGGCGACACCTATGAGCTGCCCTCGGGCGCGAGGAGGCTCGCGCGCTCGGAGCGCTACGCGCAGCAGGCCTTCGCGGCGGGCTCGGCCTACGGGCTGCAGTTCCACCTCGAGGTCGACGCCGCCCTGGCCGCTACCTGGATGACGGTCCCCGAGTACGTCGCGGAACTCGAGCAGCTCGACGGCGAGGGCGCTCCGGCGAGGATCCTCGGGGAAGTCCGTGCGGCCGAGCACGAAACGGTCCCCCTGGGACGTTCGCTGTTCACGCGCTGGCTAACCGATGTGGCCGGCTTTCCGCGCGAGTAGCGGCCGTTGTCGCGATGGGGCGGCGAGCAACCGGCGGACACGAGAACGAGCGCGCGATAGCAGTGGTAGCTACCCGCGGCGCATATACCATCGCTACCACGGTCTCCCTCTTGCACACCACACACAGCGCGCGATAGCGGTGGTGGCCACAGGCGGCAAGTAGAAAATCATCGCTACCGCCTGGCGTCTGTCAGGCCTCCAAGACCACGCGCACGGTACGGAGAAGGCGGTCGCTCGCGCCGCGGATCGAGCCGCCCAGCTCGAGCGTGCCGCGGATGTAGGCGAGCGTCTCGGCGCTCAGGCGCTCGCCGGGAAGCACGTTGGGGATGCCCGGCGGGTAGGTCGCGAGCGACTCGGCGGCGATGCGTCCGACGGCCTCCTCGGCGCTCACCACCTCCTGGGCGCCCAGGTAGGCCTCGCGTGGGGTCATCGCCAGCTCGCCCCACGGCGGCGGCGCCGCGAAGGACGCCCGCCCGCCGCCCGGGTCCAGGCCGACGCGGTCCGCGGCCTCGCGCAGCGCGCCCACCAGGCGCCGCGCCTCCGGCAGTCGCCGCTCGCCCATACCGAAGACGGCGACGATCACGTTCTGCCCGTACAGCTCGAGGTTGATGTCGTCGATCTCCCTCAAGAGGACGGCGAGCTCGTAGCCGCTGGCTGCGAGCCCGCGAACGTCAACGGCGAGGCGTAGCGGGTCATAGCCGAACACCCCGGGCCGGCCGGTGAGGCGCTCGTCGAGCACATCGAGGCCCTCGATCGCGCGGATCTGCGCTCGCGCCTCGGCGAGCGCGGCCATCGTGTACTCGAGCAGCTCGCGCCCGTGCACGGCCGCCTGCCGGCGCGCGGCGTCGAGCGACGCGAACAGCAGCGAGTTGGGGCTCGTCGACTCGGTCAGCGTCACGGCGCGATCGACGGTGTCCTCGCCGATCAGCCCAGCACCCCGGCCGAGGTGCAGCATCGCCGACTGCGTGAGGCTGCCGACGATCTTGTGGGTGCTCGAGATCACCAGGTCCGCACCCGCCGAGAGGGCGTGCTCCGGCAGGTCCTCGTGGAAGGCCATGTGGGCGCCCCATGCCTCGTCGACGATCAATGCCACACCGCGTCGATGCGCAACCTCGGCGAGCGACCGCACGTCCGCCGCGGCCCCGAAGTAGGTCGGCGAGATCGCCCATGCGGCGACGGCGCCGGGCGTTGCCTCGAGGGCCTCGTCGAGAGCCTGCGGGGCCAGACAATGCGCGATGCCCAGCTCCGGATCGAGCTCGGGTGAGACGAACGTCGGCCGCATCCCCGACAGCACGAGGGCGTCGATCGTGGAGGAGTGCGCATTGCGCTGCACGACCACTTCCTCACCGTGGTGCGCAAGCGCAAGGCCTGCCGCGATGTTGCCCTGAGAGGCGCCGTTGACCAGGAACCAGGCGCGTTTCGCCCCCCACGCCTGGGCTGCCAGCAGCTGGGCCTCTTCGAACGGGGTCGGATCGACGCCGACGTCGATGCCGTAGGTGAGCGCCGGCACGTCCATCGCCAGCGCCCGCTCGCCGATCCCCGCGATCAGCCCCGGGTCCGCTCCCGGCCCGCCCTTGTGACCGGGCACGTGCAGTCGCGCGGGAACGCGGTCGGCGTAGTCGGTCAGGGCGTCGAGGTAGGGCGTGCGGCGCTGATCGAGCGGCTCGCTCACGGCGCCGCCGCCGCCGCCGGCGCCGGCGCCGGCGCGCCGCGCCGCAGCACCCCGGTGTCGCGCGTGAGCCGCTGGGCCAGCGCGACCGGGATCAGGCTCAAGAGGATCACGAACAGCACCACTACGTTGACCTGCGGCAGCTGCTGGCCGAGGCGGATGTTGCCGAAGATCCAGATCGGCAGGGTGCTCTGGGCGCCCGCGGTGAAGGTCGTCACGACGATCTCGTCGAACGACAGCGCGAAGGCCAGCAGGCCGCCGGCGACGAGCGCCGTGGCGATCATCGGCAGCGTCACGTAGCGGAACGTCTGCAGGCCGTCGGCGCCGAGGTCCATCGAGGCCTCCACGAGTGAGGAGGACGTGCGGCGCAGCCGCGCGAGCACGTTGTTGTAGACGACCACGATGCAGAACGTGGCGTGCCCGACGATGATCGTCAGCAGCCCGAATTCGACGCCTCCGAAGCTGATGAACGAGTTCAGCGCCATGCCCGTGATGATCCCCGGCAGCGCGATCGGCAGGACGATCAGGAACGAGATCGCTTCGCGGCCGAAGAAGCGGAAACGGTGCACGGCGAACGCCGCCATCGAGCCGAGCAGCACCGCGATCGCCGTCGAAAGCAGCCCTGCGCGGACCGACAGCCAGAGCGCGTGGCGCATTTCGGCGTTGTGCCAGGTGGGCGAGAACCACCGCGTCGAGAGCCCGGGCAGCGGCCAGCTCTGGATGTTCGAAGGGTTGAACGCGTAGACCATGATGATCACGATCGGGAAGAACAAGAACAGCATCAGCAGGGCGGCGAAGACGCCCAGCAATATGCGGCTGGCGCGGCTGGAACCGGTCATAGGGCTTCAAACGCTCCCAACCGCCGTGCGAGCAGGAGGTACAGGCCCATCACGACGAGTGGCACGGTCGCGAAGGCCGCCGCGAAGGGCACGTTGTTCGCCACGCCGACGTTCTGGTAGACG
>DASWFM010000206.1:0-7042 GCA_036394235.1 Solirubrobacteraceae bacterium
TACGAGTTCTGCGCCTCCGGAGCGATCGATCGATCGATCGAGACCGTCAAGCAGGCGCTTTCCGAACGCGCACAGACGCTGGCCGACAGCCTGCGCCGCGAGCTCCCGGAGGCCGAGTTCGTGCCGCCCCAGGGCGGCTACTTCATGTGGGTGACGCTTCCGAAGGGCACGGATGTCCACCGCCTCTTCGACGCCGCCGCCGAGCGCGGCGTCGCGTTCGTCAAGGGCACCGACTTCCTGCTCGAGGGCGGGGAGAACACCTTGCGCCTCGCCTACTCCGGCGTCTCGCCCGAGCAGATCGAAACGGGCGTCGCGCGGCTGGCCGAGGCATACCGCTCGCTGTAAGCGACGGAAGCAGCCAGGAGCTCGGCGGGGGCCTCGTCCGGCACACGCAGAGGGCCGACTGTGCTCCTCGCGGCCTCCACGAAAACCTTCGTCAACTCGTTCGGCGGCGCAGAGCGCCAGACGAGGCTGCATATCGCCGGTGCCGCGTCGCGCAAGGGGATCGCGACCAGTCCCGAAGCCACGGCCGCGATCGTCTGGGCCACGGTCCACGGCACCGCGCTGATCCCACCGCCCCCCAGCAGCGCGGCGACCAGCTCGAGCGAGTTGGTTGGTTCGGCGCTCGTGACGATCTGGGGAGGGCCGCCCCGGTGATCGTCGAGGTTCCAGAAGCCGGCCCAGCCCCGGTCCACGGAGGGATGGAACCGGTAGAAGGGCTCCTCGAGGACCTCGGCGACGGACAGCTCACTCCGCGAAGCGAGCCGATGAGTGCTGCGCAGCAACACGCTGCGGCGCTCGTCCCACAGCGGCTGGCTCTCGACTTCGGGGTGTGAAGGCGGCGAGAAGCAGATCGCGACATCGACGTCCACCAGCCACTCCGCGGTCGAACCACCGGGGAAGCGGAGCTCTCGGAACGAAACGTCCGCGTGAGGGCAGGCCAAACCGAACGCGTCGAGGATCAGCGGCGCGGTCAACGGCGGGGGGCTCCCCAGGAAGCCGACCTCGAGCACCGCCCGATCGGCTCTCGCGAGAGCGCGGGCGGTCGCCAGCGCGTCAGCCTCGGCGTCGACAGCCAACTTCGCCTTCTCCAGGAACACGGCTCCCGCGGGCGTCAGGCTGACGCCGCGGGGGTGGCGAACCAGCAGATCCACGCCGACCTGGCGCTCGAGGCGGCTGATCGACTGCGAAAGGGCGGGCTGGGCCATGTACAGCGTCCGCGCAGCACGCGAGATCTGCCCCGCTTCGGCGACCTCGACGAAGTACGCGAGCTGGCTGGGGCTGAACCCGAGGATCACGATGGCGCCGCGAGGATCTCGATCAGCGTCGACGCGCCACCGTCCCCGACGACCACCATCGAGTGGAACGCGGAACCCGCGCGGGCGATGATCGCGTCGGGCGCGTGCAGGTAGCAGCGCAGGGCCGGACCGCCTCCCCTCGAGCCACCGAGAGCCACTTCGAGCAGGTCCTGTTCCTCGTCGAGGCGGAGCTCGCGCAGCGGCATGCCGGCCGAGCGCGCTCCGCACGGTTCTCCAGCAGCGGCGTCGAGCGCCCGAACCCTCGTCGGCATCCCGCAACAGACCAGCGACACCGTCTCGAGGTAGCCCGCCCACTCCGCGGCAGCCACGCGTGCGCCGGCCGGGCCCGTCCCGACAGCCGACCCCCTCGCCATGGCCATGACCGCTCCTTTCGTTGGCATTCCGGCACTCGAGCCCGCCCTCCAGCCGGGCCCGAGAGCCACTCCTCGCGTGTGCATCCACTATCCGCTGTGCACTCGTCGCGGCCAACCCATTGCTGGGCACGTCGGCGTCCAATCCTGGACTGCGCCTCAGGCGGCGCGTTCCCGCAGCGCGTCGACGTCATGGACGACGAGGCTGCGGCGATCGGTCGAGAGCCAGCCGAGCTGGCGCATCGTCTGCAGCGCCTGTGCCACACCGGCCCGCGAGGCTCCGGTCCAGCTGGCGAGCTCCTCTTGGGAGATCGGCATCGCGACGGCCAGTCCGTCGGCGGCCTGCTCGCCGTAGAGCTCGGCTAGCTCGAGGATCCGGGACGCGAGCCTCCCCAGCGTGTCGGATGCTGCGAACTGCAATCGCTTGACCGTCGATTCCCTGAACCGGACGGACAGGGATTCGAGCAGTGCCAAGGCGACGGCAGGGTGAGCTTCGAGGTGGGCCCGGAACTCGCGGCCGCCGATCACCGCGGCTTCGACCGGCTCGAGCGCCGTGACGGTCGCGACGCGCGGCAGCCCGTCGATGAAGGCGAGCTCGCCGAGCAGTTCGCCGCGATCGCGGATCGCGAGCAGTAGTTCGTGCTCGCCGGAAGCGGAGCGGGTCACCTTGACGCGCCCGCCGAGCAGCAGCATCAGGCGCTCGTCATGCTCGTCCTGGAACATCAGCACGGCGCCGGAGGGAAAGCTCCGGGCGATGCCGAGTTCCCGGAGCGCGGCCTGCTCGGGCTCACCCAGTCGCGCCAGGAAGGTCCCAGCCAGCACGTCCGGAGTCTGGCAGATGGAACTGACGATCAGCGCGCGCCCAGCGCGCGGGTGCGCTCGGCGAGGTGCGCCACCCCCAGCGCCTCGAAGCGCTCGGCCGCGATCGCGCTCAGCACGCGAGCGGACGGATCGCCGCGCTCGTGGAGCCGCTCGGCGCGAACCGCGATGCAGCGAGCGCTCTCCAGTGGTCGTCCGATGCTGTCCCAGCCGGCCTGGGCTCGCTCGAGCAAGTCGATCCCCTGCCCCGCTCCGGCCGCCGATCCGCGCGCCTCTTGCGCCGCCGCGCAGGAGACCGGGTCGCCGCCCTGCTCGGAGAGGCGTAGCGCATGCCGCGCGTGGCCGACCGCCGATTCGCTCCGCCCGGAGCGCACGTCGAGCAGCGCGAGCGCGGCGCAGGCCTCGACCGCGAGCGGGATCAACGCCATTCGCTCGCATAGTGCCAGCGCCTCGCTCAGCACCGGCTCTGCGTCCTGAAGCTCGCCGCCGTCTGCGATCGTCGCGGCCAGCCACAAGAGAGCCTGGGCGGCCACCTCCGCCCACGCGTTGTGAACAGCCGCCCCGTGAGCGCGCCGCAACAGCTCCGCCGACCCCGGCCAGTCCCGAGCCCGCCAGCAAAGACGGCCGCGCAGCACGTCGGCCAGGCACAACATGCTGACGAGCCCCTCCTGTTCAGCGAGGCTCGCTGTCAGCTCCGCGCCGCGTGCGGCCGCATCCCAGTCGCAGCCGAGCAGCGCGAGATGAGCGAGCGCCGCGTTCAATTCGACCTGCATCGGGATTCCGCCGACTCGCTCGGCAGTGACCAGTGCCTCCTCATATCGATCACTCGCGGCGGCGTAGTCACCCTCGCTGCCCTCGAGGTTCCGGCCCGCGGCGAACAGCGCGATCGCGGCCTCCTGCGGGTCGGAATCTCGCACGACCGTGACGGCGCGGTCGAGGCTCTCGCGTGCCTTGACGAGGTCGCCCATCCGCCCGAACACGCCACCCTGGATCGCATAGGCGCGACTCGCCGCACCGCGCTCCCCCAGCTGGTTGGCATAGCTGAGCGCGCGCTCGGCGGCGTATGCGGCGAGCATGTTGGCGCCGACCTGGGCGTAGAGCGTCGCCGCCTCGCCGAACAGCCGCGCCCCCGCCAGCGAGGGTGGCCGGTCCTTGACGAGGTTTATGCCCCTTTGCAGCTGCTTGATCGCGGCGTCGCGCTCGCCGCGGTGGACCAGGGCAGCCGCGATTTTGCGGTGGATCTCGGCGCTGCGCTCGACGCGGCCGCCGGCCTCGTGGGCCTCGATGCAGCTCTCCCAGGCCTCGATCGCCGCGTCCAGATGGCCCAGCCGCGACTCGACCTCGCCGAGCTTCTCCGCGATCTCGACCAGAACGGGGCCGCCATCCTCCGCGAAGCCTGTGGCAGTGCGGTAACGGGCCAGGGCTTCTCGATTGGAGAACAGGGCAGCGGCTGTGTCCCCGGCGGCGATTCCGTGCCGCAGGGCGCGATGGCGCATCCGCTCGAGCTCGGGCGGCGGCAGATGCACCTCTGCGGCGAGAGACGCGGCGCGGGTGAAGTGCTCCGCCAGCGCGCCCTGCTGAGCCGCGCCGCCGCTGTCTTGGCGCGCTTCGAGCAGCTCGCCGACCTCCGTGTGCTTGCGCGCGCGAACCGCCATCGGGAGCATCTCGTAGGCGGCCTCCCGGATCAGCACGTGGCGGAACGAGTACGACCCGTCCTCGGCCTCCTCCTGGCCGACCGGTGCGATCAGGTTCCGCTCGCAGAGGCGCACCAGGCCACGGTCGAGCTCGGCTCCTTCGGGGCCCTCGAGGTGTTCGAGCGAGGCTCGCGTGAACGTCGGCCCGACAACGGAGGCGTGCCCGAGCAGCCGTCGCTCGAACGGCGCGAGCGCGTCGAGCCGGGCGGCGAGCAGACTCTGCACCGTGTCGGGCAACGGGCCGGTTGGCCCGTCGTCGGACTCCACGAGCCGGTCCACGAGGGCCTCGGCGAAGAGAGGGTTGCCGCCGCATCTCGCCGTGATCTGCCGAAGCGGCTCGCCGCCCTCCTCGACGAGCGCCTCCTCCAGCAGCAGGTGGACGAGCTCGGCGGCGTGCTCGGTCGCGAGGGGCGTCAGCGCGATGCGCGTCACCGGCCGCTGCAGCGTGGCCCGCCATGCGGCGCGGTCGAGCGGCCCCTCGCGACCGATGCAGATCTGCACGAGCGGCGAGGAAACCCACTCGTCGAGGTAGGCGATCAGCTCGAGGGTCCCTTCGTCGGCCCACTGCGCGTCGTCCCAGACGAGCACCGGGACCTGGTCGATGGCGAGCTGTTCGATCAGCGCGCGGACCGCGGCGAAGAAGCTGTCGCGTGCTTCCTCCTGGTCGCCCTCGGCGAGGGCTCCCTCGGGTTCGCCGGCCCCGCCGGCGACGAGGCGCAGGAAGGGCGCGAGCCTACTTTCGAGCTGCTCCTCACGCGGCGCGCCGCCGAGCGCCGGCGCGAGCCGGCCCGCGAGCTTGGCGCGGACCTCGCGCTCGGAGTCCTCGCGAAGGATCGCGAGCTCCGTGCGGAGCATCTCGGCGAGCGGCTCGAAGGCCGAGCCGGAGCCGAACCCGGTTGCATGGCCGCGCATGAAATACATCCGCGGGACGTGCCGCTTGAGGCGCTGCTCGAGCTCCGAGATCAGGCGCGTCTTGCCGACGCCGGCCTCCCCGAGCACCACCGCGAGCTGAGGCAGGCGCTCCTGGTGCGTCCGCTCGCTGAGGCTGATCAGGAGCGCCATCTCGAGCTCGCGCCCGACGAGCGGCACGCGCGGAGCGCGCGGCTGCGGCGGCAGCTGCGGATCGTCGACGCTGAGGACCTCCCAGGCGTTGACCGGGTCGGTCTTGCCCTTGAGGATCAGCGGACCGATCTGGCGGTAATCGACCGACCCCGCGGTCGCGCGCCGCGTGCGGTCGCCGACGAGGATCCTGCCGACCGCCGCTGCCGTCTGCAGGCGGGCGGCGACGTTGACGGCGTCGCCGACAACGGTGTATTCGGTCCCGATGCGGCCCGCAAGGACCTCGCCCGTATTGACACCGACGCGCAGTGCGAGCTCGAGGCCGAAGTCCGTGGCGGCGGTGCGGTTGAGCTCGGCCATCGCGCCGTGCATGCCGTGCGCGGCGCGAACCGCTCGTTCAGGATCGTCCTCGTGCGCGGTCGGCGCCCCGAAGACGGCCATCACGTTGTCGCCGATGTACTGGTCGACGTAGCCGCCGTAGCGCTCCACCTCGCGCGCCAGACGCGTCAGGTAGCGCTCCGTGAGCGCCTTGACGCTCTCGTGATCGAGACGCTCGGCGACCGTCGTGTAGCCGACGATGTCTGCGAACAGGATCGTCACCGTCCGCCGTTCCTCCGCCGCGGAGTGAGCGGGGTCCGCCCCGGCCGGCGCATCCAGCGCGGCGCCGCACTCGACGCAGAAGCGGGCTGCCGCCTGTGCGGAGGCACCGCAGGCCGGGCAGCCCCGGGACAGCGCGGCGCCGCAGGCCATGCAGAAGCGGGCTCGCGTGGAGTTCGCGGCTCCGCATTGGTCGCACTCGACGCTTGTCATTGCTTGCGCCTGCTCGTCCTTCCGGGCCTCGCGCTAGGGCGCCACGATCCGGCCTCCCGGCGCGATCACCTCCATCCTTGCGTCGAACGTGGCTCGCGTGTACTGGGGTGAATAGATGCCGAGCTCGCGGGCGATCGGGTCGGTGTCGAGATGGTCGATCACGACTTCCCACTGATCGAACGACGGCGAGATGCTGCTCGAGACGTATTCGAGCGGCGCCTCGACGACGTTCCGGTAGCAGGCGCCAGGTCCGCCTCCCGCGTCTCTGAACTGCTTGAGGAAGACTCCCATGCTCTGCTTGCCCAGAAGCGCTCTGATGATCGCCCCGAGCGCGCCGAGATCGAGCAGCGCGAGGTCCTCGCGCTGCTCCAGCGAGTCGAGCCGCGGCAGCGTCTCATCGAGCTCGTACCAGGTCTGCTCCGACTGGCCGGGAGCGCCCTGGGCGGCCGCCGGCGAGGAGCTGCGCGCAAGTCTGACGAGCGGCCTCCATTCGGCGCGGTTGGCCGTCCCGAAGTCGCCGCCGAAGGCTTCGACAGCGAGCGGGTCGCCGAGCCCGCCGGCCGGATCGAACCTGCCGAGCGACTTCGGGTAGCCGTAGATCTCGCGGCCCCCCGAGAGCGAAACGGGGTTGTCGACCAGCATGTAGGGGCAGAACATGCAGACGCGATCGGCCGCCCCGCCGCCCGTGGCGAGCACGGGTATGAACAGCGAGAGCTGTGACTCTTCCGCGTATCCCCAGTTCGCGAAATTCGGGTCCAGCGAAGCGATCCGCCCGAAGTGGCCCGCTTGCAGGAGCACGAACTTTCCGAGCATCGGCGTGTAGCTCGCGGCACCCGCGGCCGGGATCTTGAGGACGCGCTCGCAGAGTTCCGCGATCAGTTTCGCGTCGCCCTCGATCAGGTAGCCGCGAAAGCGCCCTTCCTTGAAGCTGAACGGCGGCGGCGCGGTCGTGCGCGCGCCGTATTCGACGTATGGCGGTGACGGGCTCATC
>DASWFM010000207.1:0-3265 GCA_036394235.1 Solirubrobacteraceae bacterium
CAGAAGAGCGGCACGTCGATCACGAGTGGGGCGATCACGAGCACCCCGCCACTGGCGCCGAGGGCGAACAGGCCGAGCGCGATGCCACCGTGGACGAGTGCCGTCGGCACCGCCGCCAGCAGCGATGAATGAGAGCGGTAGCCGCTGCGGTGCTCGCGGATCGTGAACTCGAGCGTGCCGATCACGACCGCGGCGAGGCCGGCGAACAGCGTCGCGGGCTGCCCGCCAGCGAAGCCGACGATCGTGCCGATCGCGCCGACGAGAATCAACAGCTCGGAGAACGGCCATGGGTGCCACGGCGCCTCGGGGCGCTGCCCCACGCCGCCGGGATCGCGGTCGACACCGCGGTCGGCCGGCCCGCGGCGGGCGCCACGCTGCCGCGTCGGAGCGCCACGGGGAGCGGGTTCAGACGTGCCGGCCGCGCCGCTCGGCGAGGTGGCCGTGCCGGGCGCGAGCGGCGTCGCGGCACCCGCCTGTGCAGCACCCACCGCGGCTCCTCGGCGCTTGCGCCCTCTGCCGCGTCTGCCAGCGTTGCGCTTGGACATCGCTCAGGCGCGGGGCCCGGGATCACCGCTCGGCATCGCCGTCGATCGTAGCGCCTATGCTGGCCGGGATGTCCCTGCAGACAGGTACTTCTGGCGCTCCGTCGCCCGGGATCCCCGACAGCTCGCTGCCCGGGCCGTTTCCCGTCGGGCGCTACGCCGCGAAGCTGCGCGAGCGGCTGCGCTCGATGCACAGGGTCCAGCTCCTCGGCGAGCTCGTCAACCTGCGGGTGGCGCGCACCCGCGTGTACTTCGAACTGCGAGATGCAGGCGGGGCGATCCCGTGCGCGGCGTGGCTGAACGACTGGGAGCGGATGCTCGCTGCGAGCGGCGAGGGCGGGCGGGCTCCTGTTGAGGGCATGCAGGTGGTGGTGGCGGGCGGCTGCGACTACTACCCGGGCAGCGCCACCTCCTCGCCGGCCTTCTCCTTCAACGTGACCGATCTCCGGATCGCCGGCGAGGGCGACCTGCTCGCGCAGATCGACAGGCTGCGTAAGCAGCTCGACGCCGAGGGACTGCTCGAGCGCCAGAAGCTCCTGAAGCGCGCAGTTCTGCCTGGGACGATCGGCGTGGTCACGGGCGAGACGGGCAAGGCCCGCGACGACCTGCTCGCGGCACTCGCCCGCCGGGGCTGGGCGGGACGGCTGGTGTGGGCGTTCGCGCCGGTACAGGACCGCCATGCGGCGCCCGCCATCACCCGGGCGCTCGGCGACCTCGCGGCGCTGGGAGACGTGGACGTCGTGATCGTCGCCCGTGGAGGCGGCTCGCTCGCTGACCTGCTGTGCTTCTGCGATGAGACGCTGTGCCGCACCGTCTCGATGCTGGCGGTGCCCGTGATCGCCTCGGTGGGCCATCACACCGACCGCACCCTGCTGGACGACGTGGCGGCGGTCAGTTGCTCTACCCCGACCCACGCCGCCGAGGCGGCGGTGCCGCTGGACTGCCGGCGGGCTCGGGCCGAGCAGCTCGCGGCGGCTTCGCGCCTGGCCGATCACGGCCGGCGAGCGCTGGGCGTGCGCTCGCGACAGGCCGACGACGCCCGGCGGCTGGCCGATCGCGGCCGCCGCGCGGTGCTCGACCGCGCCCGGCGCCTGGCGCTGCTCTCGCGCGCACCGGCCGCACACCTCGAGCGCCAGCGCAGCCGTCTGCACCAGCAGCTCCGGGAGATTCGAGCCGGCTCACGCCGGCGGCTCACGGAGGAGGGGCGGGCGAACGGCACGCGTGCGCTGGTCGTCGCCCGCAAGGCCGACTCGACGCTTCGCGAATGTCGCGTGCGGCGCCCGCTCGAGCTCGAGCGGCTGGGCCTCGCGCTCGCCGGCCACGACCCGCAGAGGACACTCGAGCGGGGCTACGTCCTGGCGAGCACGGCTGACGGCGTGCCGGTGGCGAGCACCGCTGCGGCGCGGGCCGCCGGTGAGCTCTCGCTGCGGTTCGCAGACGGCGAGCTACCCGCGCAGGTGAGGAAGCCGTGAGCGGCCCGATGGAGGCCGGCGGCGAGCCGGAGTGCCCGGCGCAGGGAGCCCAGGCGCTGAGCTATGAGCAGGCCGCGGCGCGGGTGGAAGAGATCATCAGGCGCCTGGACTCCGGCGAGGCGAGCCTGCAGGAGACGCTCGCCCTGGTCGCGGAGGGCAAGGGACTGATCGAGCAGTGCGCGGGCGAGCTCGCGGCGGTCGGAGACGCGCTCGAGGAGCTGAAGCTCGACGAGCTCGTCGCGCGCCTCGAGCAGGAGGCGAGCGGATGAACAGCTGGGAGCAGCTCGCCCGGTTGGAGGTGACGATCGAGGACTACTCGTTGGAGGGACTCGAAGAGGCCGTGTCCAGCGACTTCCTTCGCAAGAGCACCCTGATCCGCCTCCACGGCGGCGGCCGGGAGGGGATCGGAGAGGACGTCACCTACGACGAGGTCGATCAGGAGATCCTGCAGGCGGCGGGCCCGACGCTGCCCTTGCGGGGCACTTTCACGATGGAGAGCTTCAGCGAGCACCTGGCGGCACTCGAGCTGTTTCCAGAGCCGCCCCAGCGAGAGGTCTCAGCGCGATACCGCACCTGGGCGTATGAGTCCGCGGCGCTGGACCTGGCGCTGGCGCAGGCCGGCGAGAACCTCCACGGCGTCCTGGGCCGCACACCCGAACCAGTCAGGTTCGTGGTCTCCCTGCGGCTCGGCGAGCCGCCGACGCTCGAGCCGCTCCTGCAGAGGCTCGCCCCCTATCCCGGCCTTCGCTTCAAGCTCGATCCCACGTCCTCCTGGGATCCAGACCTGATCGCCGAGCTCGTCGCCACGGAGGCGGTCGATTCGGTCGACTTCAAGGGCTTCTACACGGGCACGGTGGTGGATCAGCCGGCCGACCCCGTGCTCTACGAGCGGGTCGTGACGGCCTTTCCCGAGGCGTGGATCGAGGACCCCAAGCTGACTCCGGAGATCGACGAGCTGCTGGCGGCCCACCGCCAACGCTTCTCCTGGGATGCCCCGATCCACTCGATCGAGGACATCGAGGCACTGCCCTACCCGCCGAAGATGGTGAACATCAAGCCGTCCCGCCTGGGCGGGCTTCGCAACCTGCTGGACGCCTATGACTACTGCGCAGAGCGGGCCATCGGCAATTACGGCGGAGGACAGTTCGAGCTTGGCGTGGGGCGCGGCCAGAACCAGTACCTCGCATCGCTGTTCCACGCCGATGCACCGAACGACGTGGCACCGGGCGGCTTCAACCTGCCGGTCACCCC
>DASWFM010000208.1:0-6983 GCA_036394235.1 Solirubrobacteraceae bacterium
GGCGATCTCGTGCGGCGCGGTTGGGCGGTGTGGAACATCGAGTACCGCCGCATCGGCGCCGGCGGTGGCTGGCCCGCGACGTTCTCGGACACCGCTGCCGCGATCGACCACCTCCGCAATGTGCAGGCCCCGCTCGACCTCGGCAGCGTCAGCTTCCTCGGGCACTCCGCCGGCGGCCATCTCGCGCTGTGGGCCGCGACCAGGGAGCGCCTCCCGCCCGACGCCCCCGGCGCGCACCCGGCGATCCAGCCGCGCCGTGTGATCGGCCAGGCGCCCGTGGCCGACCTCGCGGGCGCCTACGCGCAGTGGCACGGCGGCGCTGCGCGCCAACTGATGGGCGGCTCGCCCGATCAGCTCCCCGAGCGCTACGACCGCGGCGACCCGATCCGGCTGGTGCCGGCGGCGATGCCCGTGCTGCTGGTCCACGGCGTCGCGGACCGGACCGTCTCGGTGAAGCTCAGCCGCCACTATGCGGAGCGAGCCCGCGAGCTCGGTGGGTCCGTCCAGTTGATCGAAATCGAGGGGCCCGCGGGCGGCCATCGCGCCCACCTGGACCCCCGAGGCGAGGCCTGGGCCGCCGTGATTAGCCGGCTCGCCGCGCCACCTGACGTCTGAGCGGCTCCGGCTCGCTGGCCGGCTGGGGCGCGCAGGTTCATCGCCGACGCCGCCCTCTACGCCCGCTCAGCGCCGGCGTCGCCGCGAGGTGGGGCCCCGCATCCGATTTGCTCAGTCATACGGCCACTGCCGATAGTTGGAATTGGCGTTAGACTGCGCGTCGCACGTCCACGATCCTGAGGAGGCTCTGATGGGCTCACCCGAGGCAGCGCCGGCGTCGCCGACAGCGGGCACCCGTTGCCGCCCCGACCAACCGGTTGGAACGGTCGACGAGACCATGCCGTTCGATCACATCGTGGTTGTGATGATGGAGAACCACTCGTTCGACAACGTTCTCGGCGAGCTCGGTCGGACGCGGAGCGACGTCGAGGGGCTCACCTTCAAACCCGGAGCGTCAGAGCCCGACGACTGGAATCCCGGAGTCGGCGCGCTACCGCCGAAGGTCACATCCTTCCCGCTCACTTCGACGGCCCAGGCTACGAATATCACCCAAAGCTGGCGGGCCACCCGGGAACAGATGGACGGCGGCAAGATGGACGGGTTCGTGAAGACCAGCAACGCGATCGAGCCGATGGGCTACTACACAGCTGACGTGCTCCCGTTCGCCAACTCGCTCGCGACCACGTTCACGCTCGCCAACCGCTGGTTCTGCTCGGCGCCCGCACCCACCTACCCGAACCGACGGTTTCTACTCGCAGCGACCGCGCGCGGACTGACCGCGACCAACGCGCTGGGGCTGTTCGACGGGCCGCCACCCAACGGGACCATCTTCGACCGCCTGTCAGACCACCAGATCCGCTGGGCGAGCTACTCGACGGAACTTCCGATGACGCTCGTCTACCCCTCGATCCTCCTGAAGCATCTTGACCACCACCACCGGATCGATCGGTTCTTCCACGACTGCAAGGCGGGCAGCCTGCCGGCTGTCAGCTTCGTCGACCCCGCACTCGGGAAGCTGCGCGACCTAGCCAGCGCGCTCCCGACTGTGATCAAGGACTCCCTCGGGCTGCTCGGGGTGCGGATCGACCACCTGCCGCACGGGCAGACCGAGGAGGATCCCGACGACATGTACTACGGCGAGAAGTGGGCCTACGAACTGGTTGAAGCGGTCATCCACTCGCCCGCATGGGAGCGCACCGTCCTCATATACACCTATGACGAGCATGGGGGCTACTACGACCACATGCCGCCACCGGATGCTCCCGTACCCGACGACGCCGAGCCCAATCTGCCCGTGGGCGAACCGGCCGACCGCTACGACCGCTACGGACCCCGCGTCCCGGCGGTTGTGGTCTCGCCCTATTCGAAGCCGGGCGGGGTCTCGAACGAGCTCTACGACCACACGTCGATCCTCGCGACGATCGAGCACAAGTGGAACCTACCGGCGCTGTCCGACCGGGACGCCCAAGCCAACGACATCATGGACTTCCTCGACACCAGCAACAAAGCACTCGAGCAACCGGGCGCGCTCACCTCGCCATCTGAGACTGGGCCCTCCGGGCCCGTGACCGCACCTAGCTGAGCCGCGGGCCTTACGGGGCCGGGACGCTAGCCGACGTACCCTCGCGCCAGCTCCACCAGCAACCTCACGCCGTACCCGGAGGCGCCGCTGCCGACGTACGCCCGGCCGAGATCCCAGGCCGAGCCGGCGATGTCGAGGTGCGCCCAGGCGGCCTCGCCGACGAAGTTCGAAAGGAACGTGCCGCCGACGATCGTGCCCGCCTTGCGCACCTCCGGCGCGTTGTCGAGGTCGGCGTATTTGCCCTTGATCAGCTGCTCGTACTCCTCGTGCAGCGGCAGCCGCCAGAGGATCTCGCCGCTGCGCTCGCCGGCCGCCGTGAGGAGCTCGGCGAGGTTGTCGTCGTTGCTCATCAGACCGGCATAGGTGTTGCCGAGCGCGACGATCACGGCCCCTGTCAGGGTCGCGAGGTCGACGATCCGCTCGGCGCCCTCGCTCACCGCGTAGCTCAGACAGTCGGCGAGCACGAGCCTGCCCTCGGCGTCGGTGTTGTTGATCTCGATCGTGCGGCCGTTGGCCGCCGTCACGATGTCTCCCGGTTTCACGGCCGTGCCGTCGGGCAGGTTCTCCGTCGCGCCCACGATCGTCAAGAGCCGCAGCGGGAGGCCGAGCGCGGCGATCGCCGCCGTCGCCTCGATCGCCGCGGCGCCGCCGGACATGTCGAACTTCATCTCCGACATCTTCGGTCCGGGCTTCAGCGAGATGCCGCCGCTGTCGAACGTCACGGCCTTGCCGACGAAAGCGAGCAGCGGCGTGCCGGCCGCCGAAGCGGGGTCGTAGGTCATCGTGATCAACGCGGGCTCCTGGGCCGAGCCCTGCGCCACCGCCGAGAACGCGCCCATGCCCAGGGCCGCGATCCCCTCGCGGCCCTCGACCTGCACGGAAAGCTCCGGTATCTCCTCGCCCAGCCCGGTCGCGTAGACGCCGAAGGCGGTCGGCGTGAGGTCGTTGCTGGGACGGTTCTGAAGGTCGCGCGCGCGGTTTACACGCGCCGCGATCAGGGCCGCGTCGCCGACGGCGGCTTCGAGCTCGTCCGGGCAGGCGACGATCAGTCGCTCGATGCCCCGCGGGTCGTCGTCCGAGGGCGCGGACTTGAAGCGCTCGAAGCGGTAGCCCGCGAGGACCGTGCCCTCGACGAGTGCCCCAGCGATCGCAGCATCGCCGCCCGCAGGGAGCAGCCAGCAGAGCGTCTCCGCCGCGACCTCCTGCGCCCTGCCGAGCGCCGCCGCGGCGGCGACACGAACTCGCTCGGGCGTCAGCGCTTCGCGGGGGCCGAGCCCGACCAGCAGCCAGCGCCGGCCGTCCGCGTGGGCAACGGCGACCGCGCCGCGCTTCGCCTGCGCCTCGCCCGCGGCGAGCAGCTCCGCCACCGCGGCCGGTGCACCGTCCGGCGCGCCCTCATCCTCGAACAGCCCGACAGCGACGGTGTCGGCCGACTGCAGGGCGTCGTTCGCGGAGCGCGCCAGAACCTCCATCGGCCGCACCATACCGGCCCGCGCACGAGTGGCTCCCGGAGCGAGCCGAGCCCGCCGCTCGGCGGGCCGGCCGGCCCCGTCGGGCGGTAGCGCCTGTCCGGTCCGCGCGCGGCCGTCCACTAGGATTCTCGGGCTCCGCCCCTTCACAGCAACGACAGGAGAGAACCGCCCCCATGGCCAAGACAGTGATCCTCGGCGCCGCCCGGACCCCGATCGGGAAGATGGGCGGGGGCCTCTCGACGCTCGAAGCCACCGAGCTCGGCGCGGTCGCGATCGAGGTGGCTCTGGAGCGGGCGGCCGTGGAGCCCGAACAGGTCGAGCACGTCGTGATGGGCCAGGTTCTCCAGGCCGGCCAGGGTCAGATTCCCTCCCGCCAGGCGCAGATCAAAGCGGGCATCCCCAAGGAGGTCTCCTCGGAGACCATCAACAAGGTCTGCGCCTCGGGCCTGCGCGCTTCGGTGATCCTCGATCAAGCGATCCGCGCGGGCGACGTCCAGGTCGGCGTGGGCGGCGGCATGGAGTCGATGTCGAAGGCCCCCTACCTGCTGCCCCAGGCTCGCTTCGGCTACCGCATGGGCGACGCCAAGATGCTCGACGCGATGGTCCACGACGGCCTCACCAACCCGTTCTCCGGCAAGCAGATGTTCGTCGAGGCGACGGAGGTCGGCGACGAGCTCGAGATGACCCGCGCCGACCTCGACCGCTGGGCGCTGCGCTCGCACGAACTTGCGCTGAAGGCGATCGACGAGGGGCGCATGTCCGAAGAGACCGTGTCCGTCACCGTCAAGGGCCGCAAAGGCGACACGCTCGTCGAGGTCGACGAGGGCCCACGGCGCGAATCCTCGCTGGAGGCGCTCGCGAAGCTGCCGGGACTGGTCGGCAAGGACGGATCCCACACGGCCGGCAACTCCCCCGGCGTCAACGACGGCGGCGGCGCGCTGGTGCTCTCCTCCGATGAGTGGGCTGAGGCGAACGGCAAGGAGGCGCTCGCGGAGATCGTCGCCCATGCCCAGAGCGCCAATGACTTCGCCTACCTCGCCACCACGCCGGCCAGCGCCGCCAAGAAGGCGCTCGAGAAAGCAGGCCTGCAGCCCGGCGACATCGACCTCTGGGAGATCAACGAGGCCTTCGCCTCCGTCACCCTGAACTCGATCCGGATGCTCGGCATCGACGAGGATCGCGTCAACGTCAACGGCGGCGCCGTGGCCCTCGGCCACCCGATCGGCGCCTCCGGCGCCCGCCTCCTCGGCACCCTCGTCCACGAGCTGCGCCGTCGCGGCGGCGGCCTCGGCGTCGCGGCGATCTGCTCAGGAGGGGGGCAGGGCGACGCGGTCATCCTCAAGGTCTGAGCCGGCCGTGGAGGCGGAGCTAAACGGCACCGCCCCGCGCGGGGCCGCCTTCTTCGACCTGGACAAGACGCTGATGGCGGGGTCCTCGGGCGTGTTCTTCGCCCGCGCCGCATACGAGTCGGGGATGATCTCCCGCTCACGTCTCGTCAAGGACATCTACGAAAACGTCCGCTTCCGGCTGCTCGGCTCGACCGACGACCGCGCCGACGATGTCCGCCGGCGCGTCGGGGAGATGATCAAGGGCGTACGCGTGCGCGACCTCGAGCGGCTCTCGCCGCGGGTCCTCAGCGGCGTGCTGCCGCGGCTCTACCCGCAGATGCTCGAGCGGGCCTATGCCCACCAGGACGCCGGCGAGCCCGTCTACATCCTCACCGCGGCCTCTCAGGAGATGGCCGACCTGCTCGCGCACGTGCTGAGCTTCGACGGCGGCATCGGCTCCCGCTCGGAGATCGTCGACGGCCACTACACCGGTCGGCCCGCGGGCCCCTTCAACTACCGCGAGGGCAAGGTCATCGCGATGCAGGAGGTGGCCGACCGCGAGAGCATCGACCTGGCCGCCTCCTACGCCTATTCGGACTCCGAGTCCGACCTGCCGATGCTGCGGGCGGTCGGCCATGCGGTGGTCGTGAACCCCGACGGCACACTCCGCCGGATCGCGCTGCAGGAGGGATGGGAGGTTGTGGCGCTGGATCGCCTCGGGCGTCGCCTGAAGATGCTCCTGGCGCTCGGCGCCGGGACCGCCCTGGCCTCCGCCGGACGCGCGCTGATCGAACGGGCCGGCGCGCCGCGCACCGGCGCGCGCCTGACCCGCGGACCGCGCAGGCCGGGCGCCAGGGACGGTTCCCGGGGGCGCCGTCGCATCGCCGGGGGCAACGGCGGGCGCCGCGGTTGAGCGTGAGCCGAGCATCCTGCGCCGGGCCGGACCGTCCGCCGGGGTCGGCGAGCGCGTAGAGTACTCACCCCGAGGAGCCGGTCGGCACCGACCACGCCCTCCGGGCGCGCTGCCCCGGCGCCCTCGTGGCGCGAAGCAGCCCCCGCCCGCAGCGTCCACCGAAAGCCACACACTCAATGCCGCCCGCAGCCCCTTCCGCCCAGAGCAAGATCCGCGTCGTCGTCGCGAAGCCCGGCCTCGACGGCCACGATCGGGGCGCGAAGATCATCGCCCGTGCGCTTCGCGACGCCGGCATGGAGGTGATCTACACGGGTCTGCACCAGACGCCCGAACAGATCGTCGAGACCGTGATCCAGGAGGACGCGGACGCCGTCGGGCTCTCGATCCTCTCCGGAGCCCACATGACGCTCGTGCCCCGCGTCGTGGAGCTGCTGCGGGAGCAGGGTGTGGACGACGTGCTCGTGACCGTCGGCGGCACGATCCCGGCCGAGGACATCCCGGAGCTGAAGAGCCTCGG
Source organism: Solirubrobacteraceae bacterium (assembly GCA_036394235.1). Taxonomy (GTDB): domain Bacteria; phylum Actinomycetota; class Thermoleophilia; order Solirubrobacterales; family Solirubrobacteraceae; genus Palsa-744. The sequence continues at coordinate 6,368 of DASWFM010000208.1, forward strand.
CGTCGCCGAGGTGTTCACGCCCGGCGCGCCCACGCAGGCGATCGTCGACTTCATCCGCGGCGCCGCCGGCCGGCGCGCGTCGAGCGCTTGATTGACTCGTCAGTCAACCGTCCGAACAGGTACCATTCGCTCGCAATAGACCCCAAGGAGAAGCCCTGAGAATGAAGATATGCGTCCTGGTGAAGGAGGTCCCGGACGCCGCCGTCGAGAAGCGGATCGACCCCTCGACGGGGCGCATGGACCGCAGCGGGGAGAAGAACCTCAACCCGTATGACACGCACGCCATCGAGGCTGCGATGCAGATCAAGGAGGGCGGCACGGTCCCCGTCGAGGAGATCGTGGCTGTGACGATGGGCCCCGACAGCGCCGTGCGGGCGCTGCACAAGGCGGTCTCGCTGGGCGCCGACCGTTCGGTGCACCTGAGCGATCAGGCGGTCGCCGGCTCCGACGTCGCCGCCACCGGCTACGCGCTGGCCAAGACGCTCGAGCGCGAGAGCCCCGACCTCGTGCTGCTCGGGCAGCAGTCAGACGACGGCGAGTGCTACACGATCGGCGCGGTCGTCGCCGAGCACCTCTCGATGCCCTCGCTCACGCAGGTGATCAAGATGGACGTCGA
>DASWFM010000209.1:0-12578 GCA_036394235.1 Solirubrobacteraceae bacterium
CCGATCCGCGAGGAGTACCTGATCGTGGACGCCGGCAAGCTCGCCGGCACGGGCGCTCATTCCTACACCGAGGGCGACGCCACCGGCGGCTCCGAGGAAGCCGCGCGTTTCGCCCAGTGAGCCCGCGCCGCCATCGCCGCCTGGCCCGGCTGCTCCCCGCTGCTTTGCTGCTTGCAGCGGTCGTCTGGGCGGCGGCTGACTCGTCCGGCGGCACCGGGGCGAGGAGCGATCGCGCGGCCGTGCCCACCGTCGCGGCGAGCACCTCGCCGGCGCTGCCCCTGGCAGGACGTACGATCACGGTCGATCCGGGCCACAACGGCGGCAATTTCACGCATCCCCAGCAGATCGCCCGCCTCGTGCGCGACGGCAACGGAGAGAAGGAATGCGACACGACCGGGACGGCCGCACCAGACGGCTACCGGGAGGCGGATTTCAACTGGAGCGTGGCGCAGCGCCTGCGCTCGCTGCTGCGGAAGGCCGGGGCGACAGTGGTGATGACTCGCACCCGCAACGACAGCGTGGGCCCGTGCGTCAACGAAAGAGCGGCGATCGGCAACCGGGCGCACAGCGACGCTGCGATCTCGATTCATGCTGACGGCGGACCGCCCGGCGGCTCGGGCTTCGCGGTCCTGCTGCCGGGACCGATCCCGGGTGGCAGCGACGGCGCGATCGTCGCTCCCTCGCGTCGCCTCGGACTCGATGAGCGGGCGTCGCTGCTGCAGATCGGCCTGCACGTCTCCACCTACGACGGCCACGGTGGGCTCGTGCCGCGGACCGACCTGGGAGGCCTGAACCTCTCGCGTGTGCCGAAGGTCTTCGTCGAGGTCGCGAACATGCAGAACCGCGGCGACGAGGCGCCCATGGAGCGGGCCTCCTACCGGGAGCGCGTTGCGCAGGCGCTGCTGGCGGGCGTCGAGCGGTTCCTGCCGGCCCGCTGAGTGCCGGGGGCGGGCGCTCGCGCTGAGCGCCGGACGCAGGCGCTCGGACTCAGCACCAAGCGCGGGCGCTCGGACCGGAGCGCGCCCTCTAAGAGAGCTCGGCGCTCGCCTGCCCGGCGACCCCGGCGGAGGCGTCGCTGCGGACCCAGACGACGGCGCCGGTGATCGCCGCCACGGTCAGGACCGAAGGCCACGCGCCGATCGCGTGGGCGAGGACGTGGGAGACGGCGAAGGCGGTCAGGCCGACGCCGCTCAGCGCGACGGCCGTGGGCACGCCGTGGCGACGGTGCCAGACGCTCGCACAGTAAAGGCCGCCGGCAACGAGCACGGCGCCTCCGAGTGGCCGGGAACCGCTGCCGGCCGCGACGGCGTATCCGGCGATCAGCGAGCCTGCGGCGATCGCTGCGGTGGGCGTGCGGGCCATCGCGGTCAGCCTAGCGCCGAAGGCGCCCTTGATCGTCGACGCGGAAGCCGGGCAGGTCGAAGCGCTCGGCGAGCAGGTCTGCCACCTGCGGGCGCTCCACCGCAATAGAGCCGGTTCGCTCGGGCGTCCGCTCGACGAGTGAGAGCTCGCCCCAATCGGTCAGCAGAAGCCGCCCGCCGTCCGTCGATTGGCGGCTGACGAGGAAGCCCGCGACGAAGGGAGAGTCCGGGGACGTGGCCGTCCACCAGTTGTTCATCTCGATGTCGATCATCGGCGACGGTTGCGCGGAGAACACGTAGACGTCGCTCCAGGCGCCGCCCTCGACCGTCTGCAGTACCCATTCGTCGTCCTCCTCGACGACGCGAAAGCGCCAGCCGGCCAGCTCATGCTCGGTGCCGGGACCCCACGGGATCGGCGCGGTCGGCGTGCCGCCGCCGAAGCCGACGTCGACGTGCCAGTGCTGCTCGCCGTCGGCTACGTGCAGCAGAAGGTGCGTGCGCCCACGGATCTGTCCCGGCGCGAGCCCGACACGGACGCGGGCGAGGTGCGGATCGACTGCGTAGCCGAGCGCTTCGAGCGCGGCCTTGAAGAGCAGGTTCTGCTCAAAGCAGTAGCCGCCGCGGCCTCCGTCGACGATCTTCGCAGCGAGCGAATCGGGGTCCAGCGGGACCGCTTCGCCGACGTGGGCGCTCAGGCCCTCGAAGGTGATCGAGGCGACATGAGCTCGCTGCAGATCCGCCAGCGTCGCCTCCGGGCCGGCTCCGATGCGAGCCAGGTAGCGACCCAAGTCGAACATCCGCCTCGACTCTAGTGCCCGCGCAATACTGGCGCGATGGCCTACGCGCCCCCCGCACGCCACCTGCTCCGCGCCAGGGACCTCGCCGACTCCCGCTACGCGGAGCCGCTGGGGGTCGAGGACATGGCGCGCGCGGCGGGCCTCTCGCGTGCGCATTTCAGCCGCGAGTTCGGGCGTGCCTTCGGCGAATCGCCGCACGCCTACCTGCTGACGAGGCGCCTCGAGCGCGCCGCCGCGCTGCTGCGCTCGACTGACCGTTCGATCGCCGACATCTGCCTGTCGGTGGGCCTGACAAGCCTCGGCTCGTTCACGACCAGCTTCTCGCGGATGTTCGGTATGCCGCCCGCCGCCTACCGCGAACGCTTCCCGCCCGCTGCCGACATGGCGCTCGTGCCGGGTTGCGTGGTGCGCACCTACGGGCGCCCGCAACGCCGCACTTTTCGAGAAGACAGCAATGGCAGCGGGGCGTAGGTTGGCTCGCATGGAAACGACGACGAAGGAGCCCAGATGATCAAAGTCGGAACAGCGCAGCTTTGGGTCCACGACCAGGACGAGGCCCTCGCCTTCTGGACGGAGAAGGTCGGGATGGAGGTCCGCGCAGACGTGACACTGGCGGAGCTCGGCAACTTCAGATGGCTGACCGTCGGGATGCCCGGCCAGGACGATTTCGCGATCGTCCTGATGGCGATCCCCGGCCCCCCGTTGATGGACGACGAGACGACGGAGCAGGTCAAGACGCTGATGTCGAAGGGCTACGCCGGCACGGTCTTCCTGGAAACGGATGACTGCCGTGCGTCCTACGAGGAGCTGCGCTCGCGCGGCGTCGAGTTCAACGAAGCGCCGGAAGACCGCCCTTACGGCGTCGACTCCGGCTTCCGCGACCCGTCGGGCAACAGCATCCGCCTGACGCAGGTCCGCGACCTCGCCGAGCTCAGCGCCTGACCGGGGCCAAGGGGCGGGCGCGCAGCTGCCGCCCGCCCCCTCCCCGAGCCCGCGCTAGCTTCTGGGGCGATGGCGAGGCCATACGAGCGAGGGCTGGCGGAGGTCGCGGACGGCGTCTTCGCATATCTTCAGCCGGACGGCGGCTGGGGCTGGTCGAATGCAGGCCTCGTAAGCGACGGCGAGGCGACGCTCCTGATCGACACGCTGTTCGACCTGCAGCTCACGGAGGCGATGCTCGCCGAGATGCGCCGCGCGGTGCCGGCGGCGGAGCAGATCGAGACGCTCGTGAACACCCACGCCAACGGCGACCACTGCTACGGCAACCAGCTCCTCGGCGGGGCTCGCATGATCGCCTCGGAGCGCACGGCGGCAGAGATGGACGAGCTGCCGCCCGCCGCGATGGCGGCCCTCGTGGAGCAGGCGCCGCAGATGGGCACTTTGGGCGAGTTCTTCCTGCGCTGCTTCGGCCCGTTCGAGTTCAGGGGCATCGAGCCGGCCCCGCCGGGCGAGACTTTCAGCGGCGAGCTCGCGGTCCGCGTGGGTGACCGGGAGGTCCACCTGCTGGAGGTCGGCCCGGCTCACACGCAGGGCGACACGATGGCGTGGCTCGCCTCCGAGCGGGTGCTGTTCACGGGGGACATCCTCTTCAACGGCTCGCACCCGATCGCATGGGCGGGGCCGGTCTCGAACTGGATCGCGGCGTGCGATCGGATCGAGGCGCTCGCACCGGAGCGGATCGTGCCGGGCCACGGCCCGCTCGCGGCCCTTGCGGATGTGCGCGAGCTGCGAGCGTACTTCGAGTACCTCTACGAGCAGACGCTCGCGGCGCACGGCGAGGGTCTCAGCGCGATGCAGGCCGCCCGCCGCATGTCGCTCGACCGCTGGGCCGATTGGGGCGAGGGCGAGCGGCTGGTCGTCAACATCACGAACATCTACGGCGAGCTGTCGGGCGAGGGCCCGCCGAATCCACTCGAGGCCTTCCAGCAGATGGCCGAGCTGGCGCTCGGCGAAGACGGCGAGGCGCCCGGGACGCAGGCGCCGGCGGGGCAGTGAGCCGTGGCGGACTTCGAGGACGTGCGGCGGATCGCGGTGGCGCTGCCCGGCAGCGAGGAGCGTCTCTCCCGGGAGCGCCTGCAATGGCGCGTCGGCGGCAAGCTGTTCGTCTGGGAGCGGCCCTTGCGGGCGAAGGAAGTCGAGGAGCTCGGGACGGACGCTCCGGACGGGCCGATCCTCGGCGCCCGCGTGGAGCACCTCCTGGCGAAGGAGGCGCTGCTCGCCGACGATCCCGAGGTGTTCTTCACGACATCGCACTTCGAGGGCCACCCGTCGGTGCTCGTCCGGCTCGATCGCATCCCCTCCGCCGATCTCGAGGAAGTCGTCACCGAAGCGTGGTTCGCGCGGGCCCCGCCGAAGCTCCGAGGCGACCTGACGCCTCGCTCAATCCGCCAGTAGCCGCTGCGTCGCCTCGTCCGGAGCGCCGTCGTAGAACGCGTCGAGCACCCGCGCGAACACCGGCTCCTCGGGGTCCGCCGCGGCGAACAGCGTCATCGACGAGCGCAGCTTCAGCGCGTCGATCCCGCCGAGGATCTCCTCGGCGCTGCTCCCCGGGTGCTCGAGCAGCGCCGCAGCGCTCTCTCGCAGCCGCCAGCCGAGTACCGGGTCCGCCAGGTACTCGCGCGCCTCCTCCAGCGAGGCGATCGCGTAGGTCTGGGACATCTCGCTCTGGCCCAGGCCGGCGAGCTGTGGGAATACGAACCACATCCAGTGGCTGCGCTTGCGCCCGGCGCGCAGCTCGCTCATCGCCTGCGCGAATGTGCCGCTGTCGTCCTGCGCCGCGACGAAGCGCTCGAGGTCATCCACTCAGGCGACCCCCACAGGATGCGAGCCACGCAGGAAGCGCTCGGTCGCATCGGCGACGAGCTCGTCGATCTGCTCGGCGGCGACGATGCCCCCGGTGACGAGCGCCGCGATCCCCTGGATCGTCGCGAACAGGACGAGGCCGACACGCTCGGGGTCCCCGCCCTCGAGCGCGCCCTGCTCCTGACCTTGCGCGATCAGCTCGAGCATCACCGCGAAGGCGCGGTCGGCGGCGTCGTGGAGCACCCCGGCCTGCTCGTGCTGCTTGCCGGCGAACATCAGCTCGAGCAGCGCGGCGTCCTCGGTGGCGAAACGAACGTAGGCGGCGGCCACGGCTCGCAGGCGCTCCTCGAAGTCGTCGCCGGCTGCCTCGAAGGCCGCCCGCAGCTCGGTCCCGAGCCGAACGAAGCCGGACTCGGCGAGCGCATCGAGCAGAGCCTGCCGGTCGGGGAAGTGCCGGCGGGGCGCGCCATGGCTGACGCCGACGTCGCGGGCCAGCTCCCGCAGCGAGAGCTCCTGCACGCCACGCTCGCGAACGGTCAGTTCGGCGGCCGCGAGCAGCGCCGTCCTCAGGTTGCCGTGGTGATAGGGCCGTTCGGCCATGCCTTCAGGCTACCGGTTGATGTAGTCGTTGACATCTTTGTTGTCATCGACTACATTGCTGGCCATGACAACTTCAGGCTCCACCTCCCTCCCTGACCTGACCGGCCGCACGGCGATCGTGACCGGCGCGAACAGCGGCATCGGCCGCGCGGCCGCCTCTGCGATGGCCGGCGCGGGGGCGCGCGTCGTGCTCGGGGTGCGCTCGATCGAGAAGGGCCGGGCCGCCGCCGAGGCGATGCCCGGTGAGACCGAAGTCCGCCAGCTCGACCTCGCGAGTCTCGCCTCGGTGCGCGACTTCGCCTCGGGCTGGGACGGCGAGATCGACCTGCTGATCAACAACGCCGGCGTGATGGTGCCACCGCTGAGCCGTACGGCGGAGGGCTTCGAGCTGCAGTTCGGCACGAACCACCTCGGCCATTTCGCGCTCACCAACCTGCTGCTCGACCGCGTCACGGGCCGCGTCGTCACGGTCTCCTCCACCGGCCACCGCATGGGGGGGATCGACTTCGAGGATCTCAACTGGGAGCGCAAGCCCTACCGCGCATGGCGCGCCTACGGGCAATCGAAGCTCGCGAACCTACTGTTCACGGCCGAGCTTCAGCGCCGTCTCACGGAGGCCGGCTCGAGTGTGCTGGCGATGGCTGCCCACCCCGGCTATGCCGCCACGAACCTGCAGTTCCACAGTGGCAAAAGACTGCAGGACATGTTCAGCGTCGTGTCCAACCGGCTGGTCGGACAGAGCGAGGAGGGCGGCGCGCTGCCGACGCTCTACGCCGCCACGGCAGACATCCCTGGCAACAGCTTCGCGGGTCCGGGCGGCTTCATGGAGCAGCGCGGCCCGGCGAAGCTCGTCGGCCGCAGCTCGGCCGCTCAGGACATGGATGTGGCAAGGCGCCTCTGGGAGGTCTCCGAGGAGCTGACGGGCGTGCGGTTTCCACTTGGCGCCGCGGTGAGCAGCCAGTAGTTCCAGCCGCCCTGCGTGAGGCAGCGGAGCGCGTCGGAGGCGGCTAGCCCGGTCCGCCCCGACGCCCGCGAACCGGCTCGAGCCCGCAGAGCCCGTCGCTCAGCTCGCGCAGCCGCGCCCTGGCCTCGAGGTCTTCGGCCTGAGGATGCGGAGCGGCCTCCCTCACGCCGTTGAAGTAGTGGCCGGTGACGCCCTCGAGCTGCTCGCCGGCGATCAGGCGCAGCGTCGCCTCGGTGCCCTGCTCGAGCGAGCTGACCGGCTCGATCCCGCCGGCCAGGACCATTTTCGTGGGCATGTAGGTGGCAGGGTGAAGGCATGTCGCCGTGACGCCGCGCTCGCGCAGCTCCTCGGCGAGGTCGAACGTGAACATGATCTGCGCGAGCTTGCTCTGGCAGTAGGCCTGCACGCCGCTGTATCGACGCGTGAGCATCACATCGTCGAAGTCGATCGGCGCCTGTCCGGCGGAGCTGACGTTGATGATCCGTGCCGGCGCCGAGCCTTCGAGCAGCCCGAGCAGCAGCCTCGTCAGCAGGTAGCCCGCAAGGTAGTTGACGGCGAAGCGCAGCTCGAAGCCCTCGCGGCTCTCCTCCCGTTCATCAACGCCGGCCGTGGTCGTGCCGATGCCGGCGTTGTTGACGAGCACGTCGAGCCGGCCCGTCTCACCGAGCACCAGCTCGCCGAGGCCCCGCACCTGATCGAGCGAGGCGAGGTCGGCGCGCAGCCAGAGCAGCTCCTCGTTGCCGGTCTCCTCGGCGATCTCGGCGATCGTGCGTTCCCCCTTCGCGTCGTCGCGGCCGTGCAGCAGGATCCTCGCGCCGCCGCCGGCGAGCTCGCGGGCGAGCGCCCTGCCGAGGCCGTCGGTGGCGCCGGTGATCAGGATCGTCTGCTCGGGAAGGGGGCGCATCGGCACCCAGCCTACGTCTCGCTGCCTACGCGCGCCCTTCGAGGCGGGCGTCCTCCCGCTCGGCCAAACCCGACTAACCCTCGCCGGCCCATCCGAGAGCGCGACGGTCGGCGCGCGGCAGCTTGCTGACGACGAGGTCGTAGGAGTCCTCGATCATGTCGCGGACGGTCCGATCGCTGATCGAGCCATCGAGGATCACGGTGTTCCAATGACGCTTGTTGAGGTGGTAGCCCGGGATCACCGAGGCGTGAGCCTCGCGCAGCGCCTCGGCGAGCTCCGGCTCGCACTTCAAGCTGACGCGAAGCGAGTCGGCGCCGAGCGCGGAGAGGGCGAACATCTTCCCGCAGACCTTGAAGACCGATGTCGCGGGTCCGAACGGAAACGTCTCCTCGGCGCCGGCGAACGAGAGGCAATGGTCGTGGAGCCGCGCTGGGTTCATGCAGTCGAGAGAGAGCAGTCGCCCGTCCGATCACTGCGCCGCGAGCGGAAGCTCCACGCGCACGGATGTGCCCGCGCCAGGCGGACTCTGCACGGTCATGGTCCCTCCGAGCGTCTGGACGCGGTCCTTCAATCCGACCAGCCCGGTGCCGCGTGCCGGGTCCGCCCCGCCGCCGCCGTCGTCGCTGATCGAGAGGCGAAGGGCACCGCCTGCCGCCTCGACCTCAACACGGACGACCGAGGCGTCCGCATGCTTCGCGGCGTTTGTAAGCGCCTCAGCGGCGATGTAGTAGGTCGCGACCTCGACCCGCTCCGGCAGCCGCCCCCGGGCTCGAACGTCGAGCTCGACCGGAACGGAAGAGCGCCGAGCGAGCGACTTCAGCGCTTGCTCGAGGCCACCCGCGGCGAGGATCGCCGGATGGATCCCGCGGGCAATCTCGCGCAGCTCGTCGTGCAATCTCGCGAGCCCATCAGCGACGTGAGATATCTCGCCCCGCACCTCGCTCAGCTCTGCCGGAACGGCCGCTTGCGCAGTCCGCAGCTCGAGTCCCAACGAGACCAACCGCTGTTGAGCTCCGTCGTGTAGATCGCGCTCGATCCGCCGCCGAGTCTCATCGGCGGCGGCGACTATCCGCGCGCGCGAGGCCGCCAGCTCAGCGCGGCTCTCGGCGTTCGCGATTGCCATGGCCACAAGCTCCGTGAACTCCGAGAGGCGCGCCTCGGCGTCATCGGGAAGCGCCTCCTCGCGATTCGGGTTGGCGATCATCACCCCCCAGAGGCGACCGTCAACGACGATCGGTGCCCCGACCGAGGCTCGCGTGCCCAGCTCGCGGGCGGCGAGACCGATCGGGCCGCTCGCATCCTCGTAGTTGTCCAAGCGGGCCGGCCGGCACGTCTGCGCGACGAGCGTCGGGACGTTCTTCCCGCCAAGCGCCCAGCGGTGCGGTGTCGAGATGCGGGAGCTCGTCCTGTTCCAAACCGTGAGGACCGTGACCGTCTCCCCGTCGGGCTCGTAATGGCCCATGGCGGTGCGTTCGACGGGGAGCAGTTGCCCGAGCTCCTCCGCGACCGCCGCGAACAGCTCCTCCGGTGGCGCCGCTCGCGCCACGAGTGTCGCGACCCGCCGCAGAGCCGCCTGCTCCTCGGCAAGCCGGGCAAGGGCGGTACGCCCTTCGGCGCTTTCGATCACGCCCGCCATCAGCGACGCGAATGAAGCGAGGCGCGCATCGATCTCTGCCGGCGCTGACGATCCGGGAATCGAGCCGCAGATCACACCCCAGAGGACGCCTTCGACGACGATCGGCGCCGCGACGAGCGAGGAGCCTTCGTCCGATCGCGCGACACCGATCGGCAGGGAGTCCTCTGCATTCCGATCGATGCGGGCCGCACGACGAGTCCGCGCGATGACTCTGGCGAGGTGCCTCCCGCTGAGGAGCATCTCGTCTGTGGCGGTGATGAGCTCTCCTGTCCCGCTCGTGGCGGCTATGAACGCCACCGCACCGTCCGCTTCATAGCGCCCCAAATGGGCCGATTCGAGGGGCAGCAGCTTCCCGGCCCACTCGACCACAGGCGCCAACAGCTCCTCGGGCGGCATCCCGCGTGCGACGAGCGTCGTGAGCCTCGCTAGCGCCGCATGCTCTTCGGCGAGCCAATCGACACCGTCGCGTTCCTTCTCCATGGACTCCGCCATCTGCTCGAGCACGCGTCTAGAGGGCACTCACCGGGCGCCGGCGCGCTCGCTATCGCGACCATAGCCGATAATGGCGAGCGTGAGCATGGGCCGCACACGGGTCGTGTTGGCGGATGATGAAGTCCTGCTTCGCGAAGGTCTGGCCGGGCTGCTCGAGCGCTCGGGCTTCGAGGTCATCGGCCAGTGCGGAGATGGCGCTGAGCTGATGGACTTGGTTAGAGAGCACCAGCCAGAGCTGGTGCTCGTCGACATACGGATGCCGCCGGCGCACTCGACCGAGGGCCTGGACGCAGCGCGTCTGATCCGCGAGCAGTTCCCCGAGACGGCGATTCTGATCCTCTCCGCGCACACCGAGGTCGAGCACGCGATGGATGTCCTGGCGGGCGGGCAGGGCAGCGGCTATTTGTTGAAGAGTCGCGTCACCGACGTGGACGAGTTCATCCATACCCTCGAGCGGATCGTCAAAGGTGACTCAATCGTCGATCCCGCGCTCGTGCGCGAACTCGTCGCCGCGCGCCGCGTCGACGATCCGCTCGACGAGCTCTCACCACGTGAGCGCGAGGTGCTCTCGCTGATGGCGGAGGGTCGCTCGAATGCCGGCATCGCGCGGGTGCTGTGGGTGACCGAGGGAACGGTCGAGAAGCACGTTCGCAGCATCCTCGGCAAGTTGCCGCTCCCGCAGACGCAAGACGACCACCGCCGGGTGCTCGCCGTGTTGACCTTTCTCGACGCACGCTGAGCGGGGCTCAACGCAGGCCGCGCTCGACGATCCGGCGAATCGCGTCCGCCGACAGATCACACTTCGGCAGGAACCCGGCGGCGGGGCATTCTGCGATGAGATCCGCGAAATCGTCCTGCGCGTGTGTCGAGGTCAACACCACGGCTGGTCCGCCGGCGCCGCCGTCTGCGACTAGGCGCCGAGCCAGCTCAAAGCCGCTGTCGTCGCCGAGCATGATGTCAACGAGCATGACGTTGGGCTGAAGCTGCTCGGCTCGTCGCAGGGCGTCCGCCGACGTCGAGGCAACGCCGACGACGGAAAGCCCCTCGCGCTCGAGCAGAGCGCGAGCAGCGTCAAGAAACTCCTCGTTGTCATCGACGATCAGGACCTGGAGTTCCATGCCCAAAAGCCTGCCACGCAGAGCGTCGCGCCGCATTGCAGCTAGCAGGAGTCACGCCCGTTGACCTCTTTGGGCCGGGTCGCTGCCGACCAGATTCAGGCGCCTGCCGAGACTGATTGAAGCTAGCTGCAACTCACAAGTTCGGCTAGCAGGGGCCGCAAATGGTCGCTGGCAGCGATGACAGGGCGACACGGGCGCGCGATCGTCTGGGCATCGGACCGTTGTCACGACGAGCGAAGGGAAAATCATGGAGACCGTCGCCAAGCATCGGGGGGTGCGTCATCACACGCCGGGGATCGCGGGCCTCTGCCTGCTGATCGCGGCAAGCCTGTTGATCGTCGCCTGCGGCAGCAGCAGCAACAAGAGCTCCGGCGCGGCGGCGACGGCGGGCTCGGCGAGCTGGAGCCTGCCGGGTGGCGATCTGCAGAACACGCGCCACGTCGGCGGCCCGATCAACGCGTCCAACGTTTCTACGCTCGGCGTCGCGTGGACCGTTCCACTCACCGCAACCGGGACCTTCGGCGCGTACGCGGCGACGCCGGTCGTGGTCAACGGCGTGATGTACACCCAGGACCTGGCGTCCAACGTTCAGGCGATCGACTTCAAGACCGGCGCCGTCCTGTGGATCCACAAGTACAACTCGCCGGACGTTGGTCCCAACGGCGTGAATGTCGTCAACGGAGTCGTCTATGGCGCTACCGAGAGCTCGGCCTTCGCGCTGCAGGCGGCGAGCGGCAAGCAACTGTGGATCAAGAAGCTGACGCGCAACGGCAACGAGGGCATCGACATGGCGCCCGGGGTCAACGACGGCACTGTCTACGTGTCGACGGTGCCGGGCAACGCGAAGAACTTCTATGCCGGCGCCGGCCAGGCTGTGCTTTGGGCGCTTGACACCTCGACGGGTACGACGAAGTGGAAGTGGGAAGAGGTGCCGGCAAATCTCTGGTCCTCGGCGCACACCAGGATCAACTCCGGCGGGGGGCAATGGTATGCGCCCACCTTCGATGGCCAGGGCAACGTGTACCTCGGGGTTTCGAACCCGGCACCGTTCGCCGGCACGCCCAAGTTCCCGTGGGGCTCGAGCCGGCCCGGCCCCGACCTCTACACAGACTCGATCGTGAAGCTCGACGCGCAGAGTGGCAAGCTCATCTGGCACTACCAACTGACCCCGCACGACATCTACGACCGGGACATGGAGAACTCGCCGATCCTTGCCGAGGCGAACGGGGTGCAACTCGTGATCGACGGAGGCAAGGCAGGCTTCCTCGTTGCGGTCGACGCTCAAACCGGCAAGCTGGTCTGGAAGCGCTCGGTCGGCGTCCACAATGGCCACGACAATGACAATCTCACGGCCGAAAAAGGCGAATTCTCGAAGCTTCATACGCCGGAGACCGTCGAGCCGGGCGATCTCGGCGGCATCGAGTCACCAATCGCGTCAAACGGCACGACCGTCTTCGCCGCCGTCAACAACCTGCCCGCGATCTACAAGGGCCAGGGCCTCAGCTTCGTCTCCTTCGCACCGCTCAACACGGGGACGGGTGACGTCGTTGCCGTCAACGAGGCGACTGGCGAACTCGAGTGGGATGCCAAGGTGCCGTCCTCGCCTTACGGTGCGGCCACATTGGCCAACAACGTGCTCTTCACGACCACGTTCGATGGAATGCTGCGCGCGTTCAACGCCGACAACGGCAAGGAAATCTGGCACACGTCGCTGTCAGCCGGCACGAACGCGCCGGTGGCGGTCGATGGCGACACGGTCGTCACCGCCGCCAGCTTCCCGGCCACGGCTGCACAGAAGGCGACGATCATCGCGTATCGCCTCGGTGCGACGGGAACGCTCGCGAAATCTGCACCTGCGGCGCCCGCGCCGACATCGACCAAGACCACCGCTCCGAGCGCCGCCA
>DASWFM010000210.1:0-6906 GCA_036394235.1 Solirubrobacteraceae bacterium
GAGGCATCGACGCCGCTGGGCACGTCAACGCTGATCACCGGCGCCGGCGATCGGCCGATCGCCGCGATCGCCTCGGCGACCTCGCCGTGGGGAACACCGCGGAAGCCGGTGCCGAGCAGCGCATCGACGATCGCGACGCTGTCCTGCAGGGGCGGCTCACCGCCGGCGGCGCCGGGCTCCTGCTCCCAGGGCGCGCCGTCGAGGCGCAGCGGTCCGGCTCCTTGGAGGCGCTCGAGATTGACCCGGGCGTCGCCCTCGAGCTCCTGTGGCGGCGAGGTGAGGATCACAGCCACGTCGCGCCCCGCATCGCGGAGCAGGCGCGCGACCACGAGCCCGTCGCCGCCGTTGTTGCCCTTGCCGCAGAGCACCGCCGCGGGCCCGTCGGGCGCGAGCCGCTCGACCGCGGCGGCGGCCGCGGCGCCGGCACGCTCCATCAGCTCGAGGCTCTCGACGCCCTGCGCCTCGATCGCCCAGCGGTCGACGCCGCGCATCGTCTCGGCGTCGGGCAGGGGCGTCAGCCAGGCGGGAAGGTCCTCCACTGAGAGCGATGCTAGATGCTCGGCGGCGGGCAGCGCCGGGCGCCGAGAGCGGCTACTCGACGGTGACGGTCTTGGCGAGGTTGCGGGGCTGGTCGACGTTCAGGCCGCGCCTGCGGGCGATCTGGTAGGCGAGCAGCTGGAGCGGGACGACCGCGAGCAGCGGCTGCAGCATCCAGTCGAGCGGTGGCACGCGGACGGTGGCCTCGGACTGTGCTGCGATCGCCTCATTGCCGTCGGTGGCGATCGCGATCACGTGCGCACCGCGGGCGCGGACCTCCTGCATGTTCGAGATGACCTTCTCGAGCACCGGCGAGTCGGTCGCCACGCAGACGACGGGAGTGGACTCGTCGAGCAGCGCGATCGGCCCGTGCTTCATCTCGCCGGCCGCGTAGGCGTCGGTGGCGATGTAGGAGATCTCCTTGAGCTTCAGCGCGCCCTCGAGGGCGACGGGCAGGCCGACATGGCGCCCGAGGTAGAGGAAGAAGTCGCTCTGCCAGTGGGCGTCCGCGATCGGACGGACCTGCTCGTCGCCGCGGGCCAGCACCTCGTCGATGCAGTGCGGCAGGCGCTTGACCTCGGCGACCAGCTCGGCGAGGCGCTCCGGCGCGAGCTCGCCGCGTAGCTCGGCGAGGCGCAGGGCGAGCGTGTACATCACCGCGACCTGGCAGATGAAGGTCTTCGTCGCGGCGACCCCGATCTCCAGGCCGGCACGCGTGAAGAGCGTGCCGTCGGCGTCGCGGGTGGCCTGTGAGCCCATCGTGTTGGTGACCGCGACGACGTGCGCGCCGCGCTCACGTGCGAGGCGCATCGCGGCGAGCGTGTCGGCGGTCTCGCCGGACTGGGAGATGCCGATCACGAGGTCGCCCGGGCCGACGACGGGGTTGCGGTAGCGATACTCGGAGGCGATGTCCATCTCCACGGGCAGCCTTGCCCACTCTTCGATCGCGTAGCGGCCGATCAGACCGGCGTGGTAGGCGGTGCCGCAGCCGACGATCACGATCCGCCGCAGCCCCTCGAGCAGGGACTCGTCGAAGACGCCCTCCTCGGCGAGGTCGATGCCGTCGCCGGGGGCCGTGCGGCCGGCGATCGCGTCGGCCACGGCGTCGGCCTGTTCGTGGATCTCCTTCAGCATGAAGGTCTCATAGCCGCCCTTCTCGGCGGTGTCCTCGTCCCACTCGACGAGCTCCTCGCCGCGCTCGACGGGCTCACCGGCGGCGGTCGTGATCTCCACGCCGCCCGGGCGCAGCACCGCGATCTCGCCGCTGTCGAGGTACTGGACGCGGCGGGTCTCGGCGAGGAAGCCGGGGACGGCCGAGGCGATGAACTGCTCGCCCTCGCCGCGACCGACGATCAGCGGACACTCCTTGCGTGCCCCGACCAGCACCTCGGGCTCGTCGAGGCTCATCGCCACGAAGGCGTAGTGGCCCTCGAGCTCGCCGTAAGCGGCGCGGACGGCCTCCGCGAGGTCGCCGTCGTAGCGCTCGGCGATCAGGTGCGCGATCACCTCGGCGTCGGTCTCGGAGCTGAACACGTTGCCGGCGTCGCTGAGGCGCTGCTTGAGCGCCATGTAGTTCTCGACGATGCCGTTGACGACGACGTGGATGCGGTCCTCGTCGTCGGAGTGCGGGTGGGCGTTCTCCTCGCTGACGCGGCCGTGGGTGGCCCAGCGGGTGTGGCCGATGCCGGTTGTGGCCGGCCGCTCGGCAACGGCCACCGCGCCGGCCGAGCCGTTCAGCTTCTCGCGCAGCGCCCCGAGGTTGCCGACGGCGCGGACCGCGTCGATCCGTCCCTCGTCGATCACGGAGATGCCCGCCGAGTCATAGCCGCGGTATTCCAGCCGCGTCAGGCCTGCCAGAAGCAGGTCACGGACGGGACGCCCCCCGACGTAGCCAACGATGCCGCACACCGATCCGAAGATACCAAGGGGTGTGCCACGCGTCCGTGAGGAGGTCTCTGGTGAGAGCCACGCTCACCGCGCGGGGTTGGGATTCTCCTAACCGCCGAGCTCGGCCTCGACGAGCGCGACCAGACGGCCGCAGATCTCGTCGGCTTCCTCGGCGGTGGGCGCCTCGACCATCACGCGGACGAGCGGCTCGGTGCCGCTGGGGCGGATCAGCACGCGACCGCGTCCCGCGAGCTCGGCCTCGGCGGCACGGACGGCCTGATGGACCGCGTCGGCGTGGGCGATCGACTCGCGATCGCGGACGCGGACGTTGACGAGGCGCTGGGGCAGCTTCTCCATCGCTCGGCGATCGGCCAGGTCGGCGCCGCCGAGGGCCTCGAGCGTGAGCAGGGCGCCGGCGATGCCGTCGCCGGTGCGGTTGAAGCCGATCTCGATCAGGTGTCCCGATTGCTCGCCCCCCAGGGTCCAGCCGCTCGCGCGGAGCTCCTCGAGCACGTAGCGGTCGCCGACGTTCGTGACCTTGACCTCGATCCCCTCGCGCTCCATCGCGGCGTGGAAGCCGTAGTTGGTCATCACCGTCACGACCACGCCGCCGCCGTCCAGGCGGCCCGCGTCGCGGAGGTGCAGGGCGCTGAGCGCCAGCAGCTCGTCGCCGTCGACGACCTCGCCGCGAGCGTCGACGGCGAGCACGCGGTCGCCGTCGCCGTCGAAGGCGAAGCCGATCTGGTGGCCGCCCGCGATGACCGTCGCGGCGAGCTCGCCCACGTGGGTCGAGCCGCAGCCCTGGTTGATGTTGCGCCCGTCGGGGCTGCCGGCGTGGACGGTGACCGTGGCGCCGAGGCGCCGGAAGATCTCCGGGGCGATGCGATAGGTCGCGCCGTTGGCGCAGTCGAGCAGCACGTCGAGACCGGAGAGGTCGAGCTCGCGGAAGCGGGTATGGAGCTCGCGGAGGTAGTCCTCGCCGGCGCCGCGCAGCTCGCGGACACGCCCGATCGTGCGATCGGGCTGCTCGGGGGCCTCGAGGGCGCGCTCGATCTCGAGCTCGGTCTCGTCCGAGAGCTTGTAGCCGTCGCCCCCGAAGAACTTGATGCCGTTGTCGCGGTAGGGGTTGTGGGAGGCGGAGATCACTACCGCCAGGTCGAGGCCGTAGCGAGCGAGCAGCAGCGGCGCCGCGGGGGTCGGCAGCACGCCACCGAGCAGCGCAGCCCCGCCGGCGGCGCTCACACCCGCGGCGACGGCGGCCTGGAGCATCTCGCCCGACTCTCGGGTGTCTCGCACGATCAGCACCTGCGGCCGCTCGGCGCCGGCGCGACGGGTGGCGGCGCGGGCCAGGCCGAGCGAGATCTCAGCCGTCAGGAACTCCCCTGCCACACCGCGGACGCCATCGGTCCCGAACAGCTTGCGGGCCATCGTCTCCTCCTTTGACGGCGTCCTAGCGCTTGGAGAACTGCGGACGCTTGCGCGCCTTCTTCAGCCCGGCCTTCTTGCGCTCCTTGGCGCGCGAGTCGCGCGTCAGGAAACCGCGCCGCTTGAGCTCGCCGCGAAGGTTCGGGTCGGCCTCGAGCAGTGCCCGCGAAACACCGTGGCGCAGCGCCCCGGCCTGCGCGGAGATGCCGCCGCCGTGGAGGCGCGCGATGACGTCCATGCGGTCCTCGTAGCCGACCGTCTCGAGCGGCTGACGGATGTTGCGCTGCAGCGTGTTGCGCGGGAAATGATCCTCGAGGGCGCGGCCGTTGACGAGATATGTGCCCGTGCCGGGACGCAGCGTGACGCGCGCGATCGCCGTCTTGCGCTTGCCGGTGGCGCGGTAGCGGGCGCCGGATGCGAGGTCGATCGCGGCGGTCGAGATCGGCTCGGCGGTCGGCTCGTCGGCCTCCGGCTCCCCCTCGACGGCCTCGGGCTGCTGCTCGGCCTCCTCCTCGACGGCGTAGGGATCCTCGTAGGACTGCTCGCCGCGGCTCAGGGGGTCGGCGCCCTCGGGGACGATGTCGACCTCGAGGTGGGCTCCCGGCACGGCCGGTTTCTCCCGCGGCGTGGCGGCCTCGGTCTCCGTGCCGGCGTCGTCGTCGAGTTCCTCCTCGCTCTCGGCAACCGCCTCGGCCTCGGCGTCCTCGGCCTCCTGGAGCGCCTCGAGCGGCGCATCCTCGGCGGAACCGGCGAGCTCCTGGGCGTCGGCGGTGGGGACCGCGTGGCCCTCGCCGACCGGCTCGACGGTGGCGGGCTCGGGCGACTCGGCGCCGCTCTCGGCGGCCTCCTGTGCGGCCTCGAGGGCTGCGTCCTCGGCGGAGCCTGCGATCTCGGCGGCGTCCTCGCCGGGGACGGCGTGCTGCGGGTTCTCGTCGTCTGCCATCAGACCTCAATCTCGAAGGGGGTGGGCTTCTGGGCCACGTGAGGATGCTCCGGTCCGGCGTAGATCTTCAGCTTCGTGATCTGCTTGCGGGCGAGCCTGTTGCGGGGCATCATCCCTTTCACGGCCAGCCTGATGATCTCCTCGGGACGGCGGGCCTGCATCTCCTCGAAGGAACGGGAGCGGAGGCCGCCCGGGTAGCCGGAGTGTCGGTAGTAGCGCTTGTCCTGGCGCTTGTTGCCGGTCACGTGGATCTTCTCGGCGTTGACGACGACGACGAAGTCGCCGGTGTCGATGTGCGGGGTGTATTCGGGCTTGCGCTTGCCGCGCAGCAGGTCCGCCAGCTGCGTGGCGAGGCGGCCGAGGGTCTTGCCGTTGGCGTCGACGATCAGCCAGTTCCGCTCACGGTCGGTCGGCTTTGCTACGTAGGTCTTCGTCGAGGGTGCCATCGCGTGAAAAAGCGCCACGCTGGCCGATCCCTGATCGGCGCGCGGCGAAGCGCACACAATAGCCAATGTCGGCGCCCCTCGCCGGCGCCGGGGCGTGGCCGGAGCGCGGGGAGCAGGGCGGCGATCGCCTAGGCCGAGGCGTAGCGGGAGCGCATCACCACACGGGTGCCGTGGCGGGGCACCATCGTGACGTTGCGGTGGCGGGCGGGCTCCGGCTCGGGGTCGGGCGCGAACATGTCGGTGCGGCGTGCGATGGCCGCGAGCACGACGCGTTGCTCGGCCATCGCAAGGGTCGCGCCGAGGCAGCGGCGGATGCCGCCGCCGAAGGGGATCCAGGTGTACGTGCCGGGCTTCGTGCCGAGGAAGCGCTCGGGCCGGAAGACGAAGGGCTGGGGATAGAGGTCCTCGCGGTGGTGGACCAGCAGGATGCTGAGGAGCACCGGTGTCCCGGCGGGAACACTCCACTCGCCCAGCTGCCACGGAACCGTCACGCGGCGTCCGATCAGCGGTATCACGGGCCGGCAGCGCATCGCCTCGTGGATCGTCGCCTCGAGGTACTCGGCGCCGGCGCCGTCCGCGTCCGCCCGCAGCTCCTGGCGCAGGCGGTCGTAGGCGGCGGGCGTGCGAAGCAGCCGCTCGAAGGCCCAAGAGAGGGAGTTGGCGGTCGTGTCGTGGCCCGCGAGCACCAGCGTCAGGAGCTCGTCGCGCAGCTCCTGGTCGCTCATCGGCTGGCCGTCCTCGTATCGGGCGGCGAGCAGCAGCGAGAAGACGTCGCTGCGCTCCGGGTCTTCGCCGGCCGCCCGCCGTGCGGCGATCGCTGCGTACACGGGACGCTCCAGCTCCTCGACGAAGCGGCGCGCCAGGCCGATCGGCTCCTGCCGGCCGACGTTGAGGAGTTCGAACAGCTGGGTGCTGGGCCGGGAGGAGCGGCGCACCGCCTCGCGGATCGTCTCGCGTAGATCGCGCTCGGGGGTGCCGGCGGCGGGAACGCCCTCGATGCCGAAGATGCCGGACATGATCACGTCGAGGGTGATCGCCTGCATGGCGGGGCCGAGGTCGAACGGCTCGCCCACGGGCCAGCGGTCGATCTCGCGTTCGGCGGCCTCGGCGATCATCGCCGTGTAGCGCTCGACCGCCTCGCCGTGGAAGGAGGGCAGCAGCAGCTTGCGCTGGCGCATGTGCTCAGGGCCGAGCAGGGTGAGGACGGAGTTCGGGCCGACGATCGGCCGCAGCGGCGACTCGCCCGTCAGCGACGGCGCAAGGGCGGGGTCGGCTGTGAACAGGGAGCGCACGTGGTCGGGATGGCTCGTGACCACCGCGTCCTCGCCGATCGGGCCGAAGACCCCGAAGACCTCGCCGATCTCGCGGCGCGCCTTGAACATGAAGCTCGCCTGTCGAGTGTTGACTCGCAGCGTCTGCAGCAGTCTCGGCCCCCCCACGGCCGGGGGCATCCTGACCGGAAGCCCCTCCTCGGCGGGACCGGCCGGCGAGGCCGGCGCCGCACCTAGCAGGGCCGGTTCTCCGCTCATCGCGGGCGCCGGAACGTGAGCGGTCGTCGGGGCTGCGGCGGTGGCGGGCACGGCTGACCTCCTCGGCCGGAGAGCGCTATTGAACGAAAGTCTAACAAGAATCGCCCCGACCGCGTCGCGAGCCTAGAATCGCCACGTG
>DASWFM010000211.1:0-1704 GCA_036394235.1 Solirubrobacteraceae bacterium
GAGCCGCAGGCGCGCCCGCTCCAACGGCTCGGCGCTGCGCAGCTGCAGCTCCCGCGCACCGCCGACCCACAGCGGCTCACCGCTCCGCGCTGCTCCCACTGCCGCCTGTTCGGGTCCGTGGCCGGCGGCACCGGCGCTCACCCATGGACCCCAGAGGCCGCTCGGCAGCCGTACCCGGGCGCTCGCTGATACAGGCCCGGCGCCGCCTGCCTGCAGGCCCACCAGCTGCACTCCCGCCGGCAGCGTCACGATCAGCCCGGCCGGCCCGAGCGGGCCGAGCTCGAGACTCGACAGGTGCAGCCCCCCCGGCGGGGCGCCGGCGAGCGCTCGGGCGGGCGCGAGCGCCGCGCCGGCGGCCGCCCCCGCGGCGGCGAGCAGCAGCGAGCGGCGGCTGATCGTGGGCTCGCCCATCTGAGCCCAAAACACTAGGTCCCCGCCGGCGTCGCGCTGCCTGAGACCTTCCTCACCTTCGGCTCTCGAGGAGCGTCCGTTGTTGGGGGCCGCGGAGGAGCGCGAGGAGAGTCCGTTAACGACCGCCGCCCGCGCAGGGCGGGCGGGGCGGCTCACGTCACGGAGGGGTGCGGCGGCTACTCGCCTCCCTCGGGCTCCTCGGCCGGGATCTCGAGCTCGGCGAGCTCCTCGGCGAAGCCGGGGTCGGTGCCGCCGGCCCCGATCTTCTCGAGTGAGGCGAGATCGTTGTCGAACTCCTGGCCGTAGCCGCCGTTCAGGGCGTCGCCGCCCGTCAGGCCGAGCTCCGCAGCGATCTCATCCTGGTCGAGCAGGCCGACATCGTCGATCGCCCTGGGCAGCGGCTCGGACGGTTCGATCTCGATCCGCCTGTAGCGCTTCAGCCCGGTGGCCGCCGGGATCAGCTTGCCGATGATCACGTTCTCCTTGAGACCATTGAGGCGATCGATCTTGCCTTCGAGCGCCGCGTCGGTCAGAACCTTCGTGGTCTCCTGGAAGGAGGCCGCCGACAGGAACGAGTCCGTGTTCAGGGATGCCTTCGTGATGCCGAGGATGATGTCCTCGAACTGGGCCGTCTCGCCGCCACCGTCGATGACTGCGTCGTTCGCCTTCGCGAACTCGAAGCGGTCGACGAACTGCCCGGGCAGGTAGTCGGTGTCGCCCTTCTGGTCGACCCGTACCTTTTTGAGCATCTGGCGGACGATCAGCTCGATGTGCTTGTCGTTGATGTCCACGCCCTGGGACTTGTAGACCTCCTGCACCTCCTTGACGAGGTACTGCTCGGTCTCGGTCCGGCCGCGGATCGCGAGCAGCTCGTGCGGGTAGACGGACCCCTCGTTGAGCTGCTTTCCGGCGCTGATCTTCTCGCCGTCGGACACGAACAGGCGCGTTCGGCGCGGGAACGCGTGCCGGTGCTCCTCGCCCGCGTCGTCGGTGATCACGACGGTCAGCGCTTTGTCGGTCTCCTCGATCGACACGGCGCCGTCGGTCTCGGCGATTTTCGCCAGGCCCTTGGGACGCCGCGCCTCGAACAGCTCCACCACGCGGGGCAGGCCGTGCGTGATGTCCGCGCCGGCGACTCCGCCGGTGTGGAACGTACGCATCGTCAGCTGTGTCCCGGGCTCGCCGATCGACTGCGCTGCGACGATCCCGACGGCGTCGCCGATCTGCGCCATGGCCCCCGTCGCCATCGCCATGCCGTAGCAGGCCTGGCAGACCCCGCTCGGCGCCTCGCAC
>DASWFM010000212.1:0-5514 GCA_036394235.1 Solirubrobacteraceae bacterium
GGACAAGGCTCGCCGTGACGCGCCCGCCATTCCGGTCTGCGAGTTGTAAAGCCGGCGGAGGCGACGGCGCGGCGACGAAACTCCGGCCGAGAGAGCTTCACCACATGCCTCCGAGCAGCCGCCATACACAGCAGTCATGCATCGGCAGCTGGCACCAGGCACTGTTCCGCTTCTCCTAATGGTCCGCCTACTCATGGCCGCGCCGCCCTGAGCTGATCGATCATCGCTCCCGACGGGCAGCGTCCGTCGATCCAGCGAGGCGATGCCCTGGCCCGCGCGGCCTCACCGCCGAAGGTATCCCCGTGCGTTCACGACCAACAAGACGCCGAAGATGATGGCCAAGATCAACTGGCCGTTGATGACGTTGAGCACGAAGAACAGGAGCGACAGGGATGCTCCGAGAAGCAGCATTCCACGGCGACGCTGAAGCATCGTCTGAGCATAGTCCTCGGGCCGCGCTCCGGCGTAGGCAGGGCCGTTTGCTTGACGCACGGTGCCGTCAAAGGCAAGGCGGTCGTTCGAATGCCCTCAAGCCAGTGAAGGGGGCGGCGGCCTGCGAGCGTCCTCAGCCAGCCGGGACCGCCGGGCGCCTGATGTGCTCGTGCACGTAGCCGACCACGGCCGCACCCTCGCCGACGGCCGTCGCGCAGCGCTTGGTCGAGCCGGCGCGCGCGTCACCGGCGGCATAAACACCCGGCACGCTCGTCTCGAGCAGCCCCTTGGCTCCGGCCTCGCTGCCGGTGAGGATGAACCCGTCGCTGTCGCGCGCCACGGTGTCGTCGAGCCAGCTCGTGCATGGAGCTGCACCGAGGAACAGGAACAGGTACGAGAACGGCAGCTTGGCTGCATCGGTGAGCGTCACGCCGCACAGGTGGCCTCCCTGCCCGTGTAGCTCTGCGATTTCGCTGCGGTCCCGCACCGCGACGCCGTAGCGGTCGAGCTCCTCGATCAGGTAGGCCGACATCGTCTCGCGCAAGTCGGCGCGGCGGTGAAGCAGGGTGACCAGGGCGCCGCCCCGCGCTAGCCACACGGCCGCCTGGCCGGCCGAGTTGCCTCCACCGACGACCGCGACGCGCTGTGCAGCACAGATCTGCCCCTCGAGTGGCCCGGCGGCGTAGAAGATGCTGAGACCCTCGTACTGCTCGAGCCCTTCCACGGGGAGGCGCCGGTATTCGGCGCCCGTGGCGAGCAGCACCGCTCGCGCGGCGACTTCTTTTCCGTCTTCGAGCTTGATCACGTGCCGCTCGGCACCCGGTTCCAGCGCTTCGGCGCGGTAGGGGCTCGCGATCCGCACATTGAACTTGCGCGCCTGCGTCGCGGCGCGGCTGATGAGTTCGGTGCCGCTGATGCCCGCGGGGAAGCCGAGGTAGTTCTCGATCCTGCGCGACGTTCCCGCCTGCCCGCCGATGGCGGTGCTCTCGAGTATCAGGGTCTCCAGTCCCTCTGAGGCGCCGTAGACGGCCGCGGCGAGGCCGGAGGGCCCGCCGCCGACGATCGCCAGGTCCACCTCCTCACGCTGCTCGAGCCGGCGGCCGATTCCGAGGGCACGCGACAGTTCACCGTTGCTCGGGTTTGGCAGCTCGGCGCCGCCCGGCAGACGCACGAGAGGCATCTCGGCCGGCTCGACCGAGCCGGCCGCACCATCGCCCTCGGCCGGGTCGACCAATGTGTAGGGGAGCCTCAGGCTGCGTGCGTAATCGAGCAGGCGGCGCGTGTCGTGCGAGTCCTGGTAGCCGACGATCTGCATGCCGACGTCCTCGCGCTGCTGCAGCAGCTCGCGACGCTCGACGAACGCTGAAAGCAGCAGATCGGAGAGGGCGCTGTCCTCAAAGAGCAGTTCCCTGAGCCTCTCGCGCTCGACCGCGATGTAGCGCATCGGCTTGGTCACCCGGACCGTCACGAAGACCGTCTGTCCGGTCAGCAGGTTGATCTCGCCGAGAAATCCGGACGGGCCGTGACGCACGATCTCGTGGCCCGATTCGTCGAGCACCTGCGCCTCACCCTCGAGGAGCGCGATGAACGGGTAGGTCTCGTCGCCGATCTTGAAGAGGACCGTCCCGACCTCGGCCGTGCGCTCTTCGCCATGTTCGGCGAGCAGCGCCAGCTGCGAGCTCGAGAGAACGCGACTGGCTGGCTGCGCCATCAGTCGACCCCGCCAACGTCACCGGCCGTCAACCCAGTGCACGTGTGGGAGCGGTGGGAATGGGCGAACGACGCCATCCGCCCAGAGTAGAAGGTCGCCGCGCGAACGCCCTCACAGCGCGAGCTTGCCGCCGCGGCGAGCTTCTCCCTTCGTCGCGGCGGCCGGCGCGCGCCGACCGGTCCGTCCGGGGACCCGGGCAGCCGGCGATGCTGAAGCCGGGATCCGCTCAAGCGGCGAGGCTGAAGCTGGGCGCGATCGAGCGCAGTCTCTGCAGCGCCTCTCGCTCGAGCTGACGGCAGCGCTCCGCGCCGAGGCCGAGCGCCGAGCCGATCTCGTCGTGGTCCAGAGCATCCCTGCCGGCAAGCCCGTAGCGCGCCACGAGGATCGCGCGGTGGCGCTGTGGGAGCAGCTTCAGCATCTGCCGGAGCTGGATCGACTGCTCGTGCGCGATCGCGGGCTCAGACGGGTCTCGAGCAGCGACGTCGGGCGTGACTTCCTGCAGCGTGAGCTCATCGGGCCGCTGGGGCTCCTCGAGGGATGCGGTCACGCGGCCGGCCGCGCGCAGCGTACGAACCGTCGACTCCGCCAGTTCGGTTCGTGCGGCGATCGCGCCGTCGGATGCCGAACCGGTCCGATCGAGCTCCTCGCGGGCCTTGTTGATCGCCGCAAGTTGCCGGCTGGCTCTCTGGGGAACGCGGATCACCCGAGCGTCCGCGAGCGCGTCGAGCAACGCGCGCCTGATCCACCAGACCGCATAGGTCGAGAATTTATTGCCTCGCCGGTGGTCGAACCCTTCGACAGCCCGCACGAGGCCGAGCGTTCCTTCCTGGATCAGATCCGAGTACGGCACGCCGCGACCGCGAAATTGCCGCGCAAGCGAGATCACGAGCCGCAGGTTGCTCTCGATCATCGTCTCCCGGGCGGCGTCGTCACCCTGCTCGATCAGCCTCGCGAGTCGCTCCTCCTCCGAGCGGGAGAGCAATGGCCTCGAGAAGGCGTGGCGAACCAGCGTGTCCGCTCCATCGTCGGCGCTCATCGCCGCCGTCCCGAGCTCGCGAGCGCGCGCCGGGTCGCGCGCCGGACCAGCCCGCTGACCGATCCCACGGTGCCGCCCAGCCCTCGTGCCAGGCCGCCGGGCCGGCCGGCCGGCGCCGGCCGCGCGGCGCGCCGGTCTTCGCGGCTCCGCCTCCACGGCCGGCGCTCCGCGCGATCGTCCCGCCAGGCCATTGCGTTCACGACGGCACGCTGGAATTGAGGGTCCGGTCCCACGTGCGATCAGGCCGCGGCCTGCAGGACCCGGTGCTCGTCGGGTTGCGCGGCGCTCTCGCCGGCGGCGGAGACGAACGCCTCGAGTGCCGGGGAGGGAGTCTCGTCGCGCCACAGAAGCGCGAAGTCGACGGTACGCGGCGGGTCGAGCGGACGCTCGCAGGTCCCCGCGCCGAGCGCGGGCGGCGCCGTCGTCAAGAGCAGTGCATCGCCGCAGCCGACGGCCTCCTCCAACGCCGGTCCGGACGGCACCAGCTCGGCGTCCACGTCGAGCGCCTCGAGCGCCGCGGCTACCGCGCGGTCGTAGGGCTTGTCGTCGCGGTGCCCGCTGACGGCGACCCTCTGACCGTCGAGCGCGAGCCAGGGCAGCGGTCCGTCACCTGAGAGCCTGTGCGCCGGCCCCACGAGGACGACCCATCGCTCCGGCCCGAGCGCGAGCGAGCGCAGGTCGGGCGAGCCGAACCCTGCGGGCGCTATCAGCGCGTCGAGGCGGCCGTCTCTGAGGTCGCGCCAGAGCGCTCCGCCCGGTCCCTGCATCAACGTCAACTCGAGCTGCGGGCGTCCGACGGTGAACTGCCGGAGCAGCGCCGATGTCCCACTCCAGCTCGGTCCGCCCGAGACACCCAGGCGGAGCGTCCCGCTGAGACCCGCGCGGACGTCGTCACCGGTCGCGGCCGCTGTCGCCGCCGCCGCGAGCACGACCCGCGCTCGCTCGAGCAGCAAGGTGCCGGCGTCGGTCAGGTCGACGCCGCGCGCGTGGCGGTCGAACACCCGCACGCCCAGCTCGGTCTCGAGACGACGGATCTGCGTCGAGAGCCCGGGCTGTGCCACCCACAGGCGTTCCGCGGCGCGCGTGAAGCTTCGCTCCTCGGCGACGGCGACGAAATAGCGAAGGTGCCGGAGCTCCATCAGGCGCCGACCCTCGGGGAAGAGCCGCAGCGCGCGAAAGCGGAGTCGGGGTGGTGAGATGCTTGGAACATGGATGCGAGGCTACGGCGCCCCTTCGCCCTTCGCATCCCCTACCAGGTAGTCAGTGGGTAAGTGGTGCCGAGCTTCGATCAGCAGGATGTATGGCGGGCCGACGCGAGGGTTGTGGGCCAGATGCCTGTCCTGGCGCAAAGTCGGGTCACCCAACCCGAAAGGAGAGCAAATGCTCACCACCACCGCCCTCGAAGACGACATCCGCGCGTCTCTGCTCGAAGACCCGCGTATCCCGGACCCGTCTGAGATCGCCGTCCTCGCCGAAGACGGCGTCGTGACTCTGCGCGGCACCGTCGGCAGCTTCAGGCAGCGTCGCGCCGCTGTCTCCGACGCGCGCGACGTCGACCAGGACTACGACGTCCGTGACGAACTGAACGTCCGCCTGCTCGACGAATGGGCCCGCGAAGACGCCGACGTTCGCGGCATCGCGCTCCAGATCCTGATGTGGGACGTCGAGGTCCCCGCCGAAGCCATCGACGTCAAGGTGTCGGAAGGCTGGGTCACGCTGAAGGGCACCGTGACCTACCAGTTCGAAAGCGACGCGGCGTTCGAAGACGTCGCGAGCCTCTACGGCGTGGTAGGCGTGACGAACGAGATCAAGGTCGTCGACCTCGTGTGAGAGATGGTCCTCTGTGCGGGTGGCGGCCGGTCACCCGCACAGCGGCCCCAGCGCCAGGGTGCGGACCAGGGTGCGACACGGGCGCCAATCGATACGCGACGCGCCACGCTCCTCACGACAACAGGAGGTCGACCTCGTGATCACCGAAGCTCAATCCACACCTTCATCGGGCAAGCCGCCATGGACCTAGCGGCTGTGCAATTCGATGGGCAGGGCACCGCCGTCACGCGCTATGCGGCGGCGAAAGCCCGCTCGGGCGACGCAAGCTGGACGCGCAGGGTCGGCTTCGTCGAACGTCACAACAACGGGAACCTGCTGATACGCGGCGTCTTCGCCGGCCACTACGTAGACGTCGACGAGGGTGACCACATCTCTGAGATCGGCGGCGGCGAGGGAGCACTGGCCGGCGGCCTGCTCGGGGTGCTGGCGGGACCGCCGGGGATCGCGGTCGGGCTGCTCGCCGGCGCTGTGATCGGGTCACGCCACGGGCCGCCCACGGACACCG
>DASWFM010000213.1:0-10219 GCA_036394235.1 Solirubrobacteraceae bacterium
ACCGCCCGAGACCTTGTAGCCGCCACCCTCGCCGAACTTCCCGCCCGAGTGGAGCACGGTGAGCACGACTTCTACCGCCGGTTTGCCCTCCTTCTCCATCATCCCCACCGGGATCCCGCGGCCGTTGTCGAGGACCGTCACGGAGTTATCCGGGTGGATCGTGACCGCGACTTCGGTGCAGAAACCGGCGAGGGCCTCGTCGACGGAGTTGTCGACGACCTCGTAGACGAGGTGGTGGAGACCCAACACGCCGGTCGAGCCGATGTACATGCCCGGACGCTTGCGGACCGCCTCGAGGCCCTCGAGGACCGTGATGTCCTGGGCGCCGTAATCAGCCGAACCGTTCGTGTTGGTGCGGTCGGCGCCACTGCCTTTGCCGGCACCCTTGCCGGCGCTGTCACTACTGGATGCCAATGGCCCTCCGATGACGTGGAAACGCCCCGGATTCCGGGGCGCTAGGACCACGGCCAGGGCTCTTTGAGTGCATACCGAAGGATAGCAGGAAAGGGGGTCGGATCAGCCCTCCCGAGCGCCCCAAATGGCCCCAAAATGCAGGGAAAACCCGGGTTATGGAAAGCCCCCGCGCAGGGGCGCCGCTCAGCCCGTGCGGCAGCGCAGCTCGCGCACCGTCTCGGCGCCGAGCCGGGCGTTGATGCGCGGCACGATCTCGCCCGCCAGGAGGTCGAGCTCGGCGGCCCACACGGCGGCCTCGCAGACCACCTCGAGGACGCCGTCGTGCTCCGCCACAGGGCGGGCGGCGGCGGCGATCGCGGAGCCCGCGGCGGACGGCCAGACCTCCTGCACGCGGGCGAGCGCGGTGGCCGGGGCGAGCGAGGGCGTGAGGCTCGACAGCGCGTCGGCGATCGCGCGCGGTGCGCGCCTGCGCGCCTGTCCCCCGGCATTCGGCTTGCCCTTCAGGCTGCTCATGCGGCGATCGCCTCCTGGAGGATCGTGCCCGGGGTGATCGCCAGGCGCGCCACGCCCGGCGCGTCGGCGCCGGGGACGTGGCCGAGATCGGTCGTCGCGATCACGCTCTGCCCGCCGCTCGCGAGCTCGGCGGCCAGCAGCTCGCGGCGGCGCTCATCGAGCTCGCTCATCACATCGTCGAGCAGCATCAGCGGCACGTTCCCCCGCTCGCTCTCGAGCAGCGCCCGCTCGGCGAGGAGGAGCGCCAGCAGTGCCAGGCGCTGCTCGCCCTGAGAGCCGAAGGCGCGCAGCTCGCGACCGTCCCTCAGCAGGGCGAGCTCGTCGCGGTGGGGCCCGTGCCCGGAGAAGCCCCGTTCGAGGTCCCCGTGGAGGCGTTCCTGGAGCTCGGCGACGAACACGGACTCGTCCTCCGCGCTCGACCTCGGCCTGTACTCGAGGGTTACGGTCCCGGTCAGGCCGAGTAGCCCGGCCCTCGAGGAGAAGGGCTCGGCGAGCAGCGCCACGGCACGCTCACGGTCGGCGCGCAGCGCCAGCGCCCGTGCGGCCAGCTCGCGGTCCCAGGTCGCAAGCGCGGAATCCGAGGCGCGGCCGGCGCGGATCCGAGCGAGCAGCGCGTTGCGTTGTGCGAGGACCCGCGAGTACTCTCGGCGAGTCGCCGCGCGAGCCGGCCACAGCGCAGCGATCAGCTGGTCGAGGTGCGCACGGCGTAGCGCGGGCGGGCCCTTCAGCAGCTCGAGCCGCTCGGGCAGGAAGACGCTGATCAGCGGCCTGACCGGCACATCCAGCAGCCGCTCGACAAGCGCGCCGTCGCAGGTCATCCGCTTCACGGCGGGCTCGCCGGGTGCGGGCGAGGAGTAGCCGACCGTCAGCTGGTGCTCGCGCCCGTCCTCCTCGACGTTGACGGTGACGCGCGTCGCGCGGCAGCCGAAGCGGACCAGCTCACGTTCCGAGCGGGTCCGCGGGGAGCGTCCTGTGCAGCCGAAGTACACGGCCTCGAGCAGGTTGGACTTGCCGGCGCCGTTGGGACCGTGGAGAACCGTCAGGCCGGAGCCGAGCCGCGCGGTTGCACGCGCGTAGGTTCGGAAGTCGCGCATCTCGACGCTCGTGACGCGCATCTAGGTCGCGGCCCTGAGCCGCGGTGCCGACGGCATGGCCTCACACGTTAAGTCGGATCGGCATGATCAGGTAGACGAAGTCACCGCTGTCCGGCGATTCGATCAGGCCCGGGCGAAGCGGGCTGATCAGCTTCAGGACCAGCTCGTCGGTATCGATGCTTTCGAGACCGTCGCGAAGGAACTCCGGATTGAAGCCGATCTCGAACAGCTCACCGTTGTAGGGCACGGGGATCGCCTCGCTGGCCTCGCCCACGTCGGGGGTCTGGGCGGACACCGACAGGGAGCCCTCGCTGAAGCTCATTCGAAGCGGGGCGTTCTTCTGAGCCAGGAGGCTGATGCGCCGAACGACGTCGGTCAGCTCCGCGCTCGACAGCCGCAGCTCGTGCTCCACGGACTCCGGCAGCAGCTGGCGGTAATTGGGGAACTGGCCGTCGATCAGCCGCGAGGAGAGCACCACGTCGCCGAGCTCGAAGATCGCCTGGTTCTGGCCGACGCTGACGGCGACCGTCTCGGCGCCGGTCTGCTGCTCGATCCTCGCGAGCTCCTGCAGCGCGCGTGCCGGGACGTTCGCCTCGAGGGTTCCCTCCAGCGCCGACTCCAGGGTGGTCTCCTTGACGCTGAGCCGGTAGGAGTCGGTGGCGACCATCCGCAGCTCCTGCCCTGCGGCCGAGATCAGGATGCCCGTCAGGACCGGCCGCGTCTCGTCTCTCGAAGCGGACCTCGCGACTCGCGAGATCGTCTCCACGAAGGCGGGCGCAGGGAGCTCCACGCGGGAGTCGGCCGTCGGCGAGGGCAGCGTCGGGAAGTCCTCTGCGCGGAGCGTGCGCAGGTGGAAGGTGGTCGCGCCGCAGATCAGCTCCACGTCCTGCTCGGCGGCGCGCAGCTCCATCGTCAAGCGCTCCGCAGCGAGGGAGCGGGCGACGTCGAGAAGCAGCCGCGCCGGGAGCACCGCGGCGCCGGGTCTGGAGACCTCGGCCGCGAGCGGCATCCTCAGGCCGACCTCCATGTCGGTCGCCAGCAGCTCGCAGCTGTCGTCGTGCGCCGAGATCATCACGCCGGAGAGGGCCTGGACGGCGCTGCGCGTCGAGGCGACGCGGCTCGCCGTCTGCAGCTGCGTCAACAACTCACCCGAGGAGAGAGAGATCTTCATGCTGCTGATTGGGGGAGATAGTTGTGAGTAGGGGCTGTGGACATGTGGACTTGGCTTGCCTGCAGGTGTTTGCAGGCAGCGGCGGTGTACGGACTGTGGAGGGCCGTGTGGAAGTCTCTCAGGCTTAGCGGTCGGGCGAGGGCGGCGAAGCTCATCGGTCGCCGGCTCCGAGGTCGGTCAACAGCTTCTCCACAGCCTCCCGCGAGCCGTCTTCTGAGGCGAGCCTGGCCGTGGCGCGGCGCCATGCGTGGAGGACCGTCGTGTGGTCGCGGCCACCGAACTCGCGGCCGATGGCTGGTAGCGATGCGTCGGTCAGCTCGCGGGCGAGGTACATGGCGAGCTGGCGGGGCCAGGCGACCCGCGCTGAGCGGGCACTCGACAGGAGCTCCTCGGGGGAGAGGTCGAAGTGCGTGCAAGTAGCGCTCTGGATCTCGGCGATCGTGCGTGGGCGAGGGCGTCCGGGGCGGGGTGCGCGGGGGTAGAGGTTCGCGAGCACCTCTCGCGCGAGCTCGCTCGTCAGCGGGCGGCCGGTGAGCGAGCTGAAGGCGACGACGCGGATCAGGGCGCCCTCGAGCGCCCGGACGTTGCTCTCGACATGCTCGGCGATCACGGTGAGGGCGTCGGCGTCGGCGAGCTCGATGCCGTCGTGCTGGGCGCGCTTGCGGAGTATCGCCAGGCGTGTTGGCATGTCAGGTGGCTGGATGTCCGCGACGAGCCCCGCCTCGAAGCGCTCGCGCAGGCGGTCCTCGAGGGCCTGGAGGTCGCGGGGCGGGCGGTCGGAGCTCAGCACGACCTGGCGGCCACCGTCGTGGAGCGCGTTGAAGGTGTGGAAGAACTCCTCCTCGGTGCGGGTCTTGCGCTCGAGGAACTGGACGTCGTCGAGGAGCAGCACGTCGACGTCGCGGAATCGGCACTTGAAGGGCTCGGTGCTGCGCTCGCTGAGGGCTGCCAGGAACTCGTTGGTGAACGCCTCACCGGTCGTGACGCGGACCGTCAGTGTGGGGTCGTGGGCACTGAGCAGGTTGGCGATCGAGCTCAGCAGGTGGGTCTTGCCGACGCCCGGGGGACCGCAGATGAAGAGAGGGTTGTAGGCCTGGCCCGGCATCTCCGCGACGGTCAGGGCGGCGGCGTGGGCCAGGCGGTTGGAGTCGCCGATCACGAACTGCTCGAAGGTCAGCTTCGGGTTGCCCAGGGGCCCGCTTCGGTGCGGTACGGGGGAGGTGCCGGCGAGTGCGCTCTCTCGTTGCGACGGCGACGCTACTCCCCGGTCGCCTCGGCGGGCCCTGGGGGCGGCGGCCTCGGCGGGGCGGAGCTCGATCGTCGCGTGGGGTCCGAGCACGAGCTCGACGCTGGCCTCGATCACACGCCCGAAGCGGCCCTGTATCCAGCGGCAGCTCTGCGGGGGAGCAGCGAGCACGAGGCACTCGCCGATCACCTCCAGGGGCTCGAGTTTCGCGAGCCAGATGCGATAGGTGGGCTCGTCCACGACGAGAGCCAGCTGCGCCTGAACGCGCGACCATATGTGCTCGAGCTCGTCGCTCACGGCAGCATCTATCCGCCCCTCCCAGGGTGTCTCGTGTCTTATTCGAAGAGGGGCCCCGGGGGCCCGGTCGGGCGACTATACCCAACGCCGTTCGGGCCACCGCGGCGGGTGCTCGCATTTGGCGGAAAAATTCGGCGGGCGATCCGCGCGCCTATACTGAGGCCCTCGGCGGACCGCGGGCGGGGCTATGCCCACGACGTCGAAGCGGCGTCAGCTACCGGAGACGTTCTCAATGAAGCGCACCTACCAGCCAAAGAAGAGGAAGCGGGCGCGCGTGCACGGGTTCCGTGCACGGATGAGCTCGCGCGCCGGGCGGCTGACGCTCAAGCGCCGGCGTGACAAGGGACGCAAGCGCCTGTCCGCCTGACGGCGGGCACCGCGGCGGTCGGCTGCAGATGAAGCGCCCGCGGAGCAGTCGCGGCGGACGGCTCTCGCGGAGCGCCGAGTTCGAGCGGGTGTATCGGCAGGGACGCTCGACGGCCAACCGGCAACTGGTCCTGTACACCTTCCCCAATCCCGCAGTCGAGCGTCCCCGTGTCGGCTTGTCGGTGTCCCGCAAGGTCGGCGGGGCGGTCCAGCGCAACAAGGTCAAGCGGTTGCTGCGCGAGGCCTTTGCGCGACACGAGGGCGAGCTCAGCCCAGGCCACGACGTCGTCGTGGTGGCCCGGCCAGACGCGCTCGAGCTCGCCGAGCGCGAGGGCCTCGGCGGCGTGGACGAGGCGCTCTCGGAACTGCTTGCACGCGCCGGGATGGCCGGTGACGGGGACGGCTCGCCGGGCGACCGCGGCCGCGACGGGGAGCGGGCGGCGTGAGCGCCTCGAGCGAGGCACACCGGCCTCGAGCCGCGGCCGGGACGATCCGACGGGGAGCCCAGTCGGTCGTGCTGGCCCCGGTCTTCGTCTACCGGAAGCTGATTTCGCCCGCGCTGCCGCGCCGCTGCAAGTACGAGCCGACGTGCTCTCGGTACGCGGTCGACGCGGTACGGGAGTACGGCATACTTAGGGGCCTGGTGCTCGCGGGGTGGCGCCTTTTGAGGTGCAACCCGTGGAGCTACGGCGGATACGATCCCGTCGAGGCCCAGCGAGTGTTCAGGACCCGCACGGGCGGGCGCAGCTGAGCGGATCGCGGGCCGAGCCTGCGCCCCGCCCTGCCGGACCCGTCTACTTCCGCCGAGAACCCAGCACAGCCGAGACCCGCTAGAGCATGCCACCCATCGCAAACGTGATCGAGGACGCCTTCTCGCCCCTGATCACGCTGTTCGAACACGTGATGGTGTTCATCCACAACCACATCACGGGCGGCAGTTGGGGCTTGGCGATCATCGGGCTGACCGTCGTGATCCGCGCGATCCTTGTGCCGCTGACGCTCCGCCAGCTCAAGTCGATGCAGGAGATGCAGCGCCTGGCTCCGCAGATCAACGCGCTGAAAGAGAAGTACAAGGGGGACAAACAGCGCCAGCAGCAGGAGCTGATGAAATTCTACCAAGAGAACAAAATCAATCCTTTGGCATCGTGCCTGCCGTTGCTGCTGCAGCTCCCAGTGTTCGTCTCGCTGTTCTACATGCTGCGCACCGACCTCAAGAAGCACATCTGCGGCAACCAGCTCGTCACCTACTACAACGAACACGCCTCGACGCTGGCGACAAAGTACAAAGGCGCGACCCACATAACCACGGTCGCCCACCTGCCCGCCAAATACGTCGAACAGACGGCCTGCGACACCGTGGCCCCGCACTCGGCGAAGTTCCTGTTCCTGCCGGACATCACGAACAAGGCGACCGGGGCCGCGCTGGTCGTGTTGATCGTCCTCTACGTCGGATCGCAGTTGGCCTCGACGCTGATCGCGACCGCCACGGCCGATGCCAACCAGCGCCGGCTGATGCTGCTGCTGCCGATCGTTTTCGTCGTCATTCTCTACCGATACCCGGCCGGGTTGCTCGTGTACTGGATCACCACGAACCTGTGGACGATCGCCCAGCAGTACGTGATCAAACGGCGCATGGGCCCACCGATCAAGCCCGACGGCGAGCCGGCCGCCGCAGCCAACGGCAAGCCGAGCAGCCGTCCGCCGTTGACCCCGACGCCGGTCGGGGCCGTTGCCGGTTCAGGCGGTTCAGGCGGCTCGGGCGACTCGGGCGGCGCGGGCGGTTCAGGCGGCGCGCGGCCCAGGCCGTCGCCCTCCGCACCGCCCCCTCGCTCGCCGCGCAAGAAGAAGAAACGATCGGGTAGGCGACGGTGAGCGACGCCGAGGACAGCGACGACGAGCTCGCTCCCGCGGAGGCTCTCGAGGAGCTGCTCGAGGAGATCGTCGACGACCTGCAGCTCGACGCCGAGGTCGAGGTCGAGGAGGCGGAGGGGCTCCTGACGGGCCGCCTCGACGGCGAGAACGTCGGGCTGTTCATCGGCCGTCACGGTCAGACGATCGATGCCGTCCAGCACCTGGCCCAGCGGATCGTGTTCCCCGACGGGCCCTCGTCGGTGCGTGTCGTGATCGATGCGAACGGCTACCGCGAGCGCCGCGCAGAGACGTTGCGGGGCGACGCCGACGACGCCGCGGATGAGGCAGTCGCCACGGGACGCCCGGTCGAGCTCGACCCCCTGCCCCCGTCCGAGCGCAGGATCGTCCACGAATACCTGCGCGACCGCGAGGACGTCGAGACGCACAGCGAGGGTGACGAGCCCGAGCGCTACCTGGTTGTTACGCCCCTTCCCGATCCGGGCGCGTAATTCGGCTGCGCGCCCCCGGACGATCGCCGGCTCGACTGCCGGTGACCGGCCGGCGCGGATGGTCCCGTCGCCGGTCGCGGGGTTTCACGTGAAACGCACGCCCGGGCCGGCGCGAGCGACAAAGCGGGATCGCACGGACCCAGAGATGGACGTTCTGGGCGGGATCAACGCAGCTGGCAGTCTGCTCCGCGGGCCGAAGAGGTTTCACGTGAAACCCGCTGCGCGGCCCGCCCGAGCCCACTTCGGCATGTACCTCTCAGCCTCTAGTCGACCGTTCGATGACCGCTCCTGTTAGCGGGCGCGGACCTCTCGAGGCCCTCGCAGCCCGCTACGGGCTCGACCGAGCCCCGATCGAACACCTCGACGTTCTGTGGGGGCGCCTGGTTACCGACGCGAGGGCGCCGACCGCTGTGCGCGAGCGCGGGCAGGTGCTGGACCGCCACATCGCCGACTCGCTGGCCGGCCTCGAGGTCGACGCGGTACGAGGTGCAAAGGCGATCGCCGACCTCGGCTCGGGCGCAGGCCTTCCGGGGCTCGTCCTGGCGGCCTCGTTGCCGGAGGCGCGGGTGCGGGCCGTCGAGAGCCAGCAGCGCAAGTGCGCCTACATCGCCTCGCTGGCGACGGCAGCCGGTCTGCGCAACGTGCGCGTCGTATGCGCCCGCGCCGAGGACTGGAAGGACGGGCTGGATGCACACGACCTCGTCGTCGCGCGTGCGCTGGCCGCCCAGCCCGTCGTGTTCGAGTACGCCGCTCCGCTCCTGGCGCTGGGCGGGCACCTCGTCGATTGGCGGGGGCGGCGCGACACCCAGGATGAGGCGAGGGCACTCGCGGCGGCGGGGCAGTTGGGTCTCGAACGGGTCGAGGTGCGCGCGGTCAAGCCCTTCCCGAGCGCCGCGGACCGACACCTCCATGTGTACGTCAAGCGGGCCCCCACGCCTCGCCGCTTCCCGCGCCGTGCGGGAGTCGCGAGCAAGCGGCCGCTCGGCGGGTGACGCTTGATTCCGCCCCCTCATGGGAGCGCGCCGTCGTGCGCCGTCCCCGTCCATCGCTAGCTTCCCTGCTGTGAGCACCGTCTACGCGATCGCCAACCAGAAGGGCGGGGTGGGCAAGACCACCACGGCCGTCAACGTCGCGGCCTGCATCGCGGAGGCGGGCTACGCGACGCTGCTGGTGGACGTCGATCCGCAGGCGAATGCGACCGTCGGGCTCGGCATCGATCGGTCCCGGTCGCCCGGGCTGTACGAGGTCCTGAGCGGAGAGGCGCAGGCGCGGGATGCGCTCACCGACACGCCGGTCGGGGGGCTCCAAGCGCTGCCGGCGGGCGCCGGTCTCGCGGGCGCGAACGTCGAGCTGCCGCGGGTCGAGGGCTTCGAGCAGCGCCTGCGCGCCGCGCTCGCCCCGATCAGAGACGACTTCGAGTACATCCTGCTCGATTGCCCGCCCTCGCTCGGCCCCCTCACGGTCTGCGCGCTGGTCGCCGCCGAGAAGGTGATCGTGCCGGTGCAGACCGAGTACTTCGCCCTCGAGGGGCTTGCTGGGCTGCTCGAGACGTTGGCGCTCGTGCAGCGCGAGCTCAACCCGCGACTGACGGTAGCCGGGATGCTGCTCACGATGCACGACAACCGAACCCGTCTGGGGCAGGACGTCGAGCGGGAGGTGCGCACCCATTTCCCCGACCTCGTCTTCGACACCGTGATCCCGCGCAACGTGCGAGTGGGCGAGGCGCCGAGCCACGGTCTGCCGGTGACCCACCACGATCCCCACAGCGCGGGGGCCGAGGCATATTTCCAACTCGCCAAGGAGGTGGCTGCCCGTGGCTAAGCCGAAACCGGGAATGGGACGGGGTCTGAGCGCGATCCTGTCGGTCTCCAGCGAAGGGGCCGCGATGCCCGAGGAGGAGCTGCGCGAGCTGCCGCTCGAGCTGATCGTGCCCAACCCGAAGCAGCCGCGCAGGGACTTCGACGGCGAGGCCCTGCAGGCCCTCGCCGGGTCGCTGGGGGAGCAGGGCGTGCTGCAGCCCGTCCTCGTGCGGCCGCGAGCGGGCGGGACCTACGAGCTGGTGGCCGGCGAGCGGCGCTGGCGAGCTGCTCGCCTGGCCGGCCTCGAGACGGTGCCGGCGCTGGTCCGCGACCGCGAGGACGCCGCCGCCCTGGAAGCGGCGCTGATCGAGAACATGGCGCGCGAGGACCTGAATCCGATCGAGGAGGCCCGCGCCTGTGCCGCGCTCGTCGAGGAGCTCGGCCTGAGTCGCAAGGAGATCGGCCGCCGCGTCGGCCGCAGCCGCGTCGCCGTCAGCAATCTCGTGCGCCTGCTCGACCTTCCAGACGAGGTGATCGCGCTGCTCCAGGACGGCTCGCTCAGCGAAGGCCACGGCCGCGCGCTGCTGCTCGCCGACGACCACGGCGCCCGCCGCACGCTCGCGCGCCAGGCCGCCGAGCGTGGCTGGTCGGTGCGGCTGACCGAAGAGCGGGCCCGAGAGAGCAACTCCCCGGCCGCCGACCAACCCGGTCGGGCCCGGCACCGGCCCCATCCCGACCAGGAGCAGGCCGCGTCCGAGATCTCGCACGCGCTGAGCGGCGCCCTCGGCGCCGAGGTCCGGGTCAGGCCGACCGCCACCGGCTACCGCGCCGAGCTCGCCTTCGCCTCGCCGGAGGAGGCGATCGAGCTGGCACGCCGGATCAGGCCGAGGGCCGTGGCATAGGCGGGACAGGGCCGGCGGCTGCGCGCGCGGACCGCCGCGGTGCGCCGCTACGCGGCG
>DASWFM010000214.1:0-7031 GCA_036394235.1 Solirubrobacteraceae bacterium
GACCGGCGGAGTCGCAGAGCTCCCAGAGGTAGCCGAAGCTGAGCGGTTCCGATCCCGACCAAGCACCGGTGAGGACCGACAGCAGGCCGCCGTCCTGGAGCAGGCCGGTGATGCTCGGCAGTTCCAGGTTCGAGGGCAGGAGCGCGCTGATCAGGTTGGTGGGCGGTGACGTCGCGGTGGTAGCGCCCTCGGCGTTATGGGCGGTGACTTCCACCTCGATCGAGTTGGCGATCTGCAGCGGCCCGACCGTATACGTCGATTCGTGCGCGCCGGAGATGTCTTCGCATTCGCCAAGTAGGTTGCAGCCGCGCCACTGGTAGGTGTAGGTGAAGGGGCCGGTGCCGGCCCACGTCCCCGGTTCCGCTGTCAGGGTCTGCTCGACGATCGGCAGGCCGGCGACGGAGGGCGCGGCGACGTTCACCGGGGCGCCCGCGGTGACCACAGCGGAGGGCTTGGAGGTCGCGGTGCCCGAGCCTGCGACGTTCGAGGCGGTCACGATCACGCGCAGCTTCTTGGAGAGGTCCGGAGTGCCGGCGCGATAGCTCTGGCCCGTGGCGCCCGTGATCGACGTGCAGGCTTTGCCGCGGCAGGACTCCCACTGGTAGGCGAAGCTGAGGGGTCCGGTGCCGCGCCAGGTGCCCGTCGCGGCGCTCACCATCTGGCCGTCCTTGGTGGTTCCGCTGATCGTCGGGGCCTTCTTCTTCTTGGGGCCGACCGGGACGATGTTCGCGGACGGCGCGGTGGCCTTCGCGGCGCTGCCTTCTCCGTTTGTCGCCGTCACGATCGCCACCAGGCGATGTCCGACGTCTGCGTCGGAGGTCTGGTAGGCGGCGCCCGCGCCCGCGACCGGGGCGCAGTTTTCGCCGGCGCCGTCGCAGCGTTCCCAGGCGTAGGAGAACGAGGGTTTCCCGCCGGACCAACTGCCAGGAGAGGCTTTGAGCTTCTTGCCGTCGCTCGTCTTGCCCTTCACGACAGGCGGCGAGAGGTTGACTGGGGCGGCCGAGGCTGCCTGTGCCCCTGCTGTGGCGGTGACGCCCAGGACAAGCGCCGCGATCACCCACAGACGCCCCGCAAACCGGCGCAAACCCTCCCTGGTCCTCGGTGGCACCGGCAGCTCTCCCTCGTCGTCGCCGGCCCCTCCACCCGCGCAGGTCGGGATCGTGTCAGAGCGGTAACGAACTGTCAACCCTTTTGACGGGGCGAAGCGCGCGCGTAGGGCCGGCGACTATGGGACGCGACCCTGCTTCTCGCGCGCGGCGCTCCTGGGAGCAGGCGGGGGCAACCTAGAGCAGAATCGAGATTTCGAGTGCTTCTTTTTCGCCTTGCCCGGCGGCGTTGGTTGCGATGACGTTGAGCCGGAGTTTTTTGCCGCTGGAGCCGCTGGGGATTTTGAATTTCTTGGCGGTCGCGAACGGGCCGCTCTGTTCGACTTTGCAGCTCGTCGCCGAGACACAGAGCTTCCATTCGACTTCATAGGTGATCGGCTGGGTGCCCGTCCAGGTACCTTCGGTCGCTTCGACGGTCGCGCCGCTGGTGGCGGTCCCGACGATCAGCGGGAGGACCGTGTTCGTCGGGACCACGCCTTTGACGGTCGCGGTGGCAGCCGATTCCTTTTCGCCTGTCCCCGCGATGTTTTTCGCGTAGACCTTCGCGCGCAGCGTTTTCCCGACGTCCGCGGCAACCACGCTGTAGGTCGCGAGGATCGACTTGCCCGCGGCCTGGACGCACGATTCACCGGCTGCGTTGCAGCGCAGCCATTCGTATTCGAAGGTGATCGGTTCCGTCCCGCTCCATTTGCCGCTCGAAGCCGTCAGCAGCTGGCCTTCTTTGGCTTCACCGGAGACGGCCGGCGCTTCGGTGTTTTTCGGGGCGACGCCCAGAACTTCGCTCGTCGTCGCCGATTCCTTTTCGGTCGAGCCGGCCACGTTTTTCGCTGTGACCACGACGCGCAGCGTGTGCCCGGCGTCAGCGTCCTTGATCAGGTAGGTCGATTTGGTTTCCCCCGAGATGTCGCCGCATTCCGTGCCGGCTTTCGAGCACTGCTGCCAGCGGAATGCGTAGGTGATCGGTTCGGTCCCCGTCCAGGTGCCTTCGGTCGCCGTGAGCGTCTGGCCCGTGACTGCCAGGCCGAGCGCGGTCGGCGCGATCGTGTTCGACGGTTTGACGCCACCGACCGTGGCGGTCGGCGCCGATTCCTTTTCGCCTTTGCCCGCGATGTTCGTGGCGATCACGTTGGCGCGCAGCGTGTGGCCGACGTCGGCGGCGACCACCGAGTAGGTCGGCAGCACCGAGGGCGCCGCGGCCTGCGTGCAGCCGGTGCCGCCGGTGTTGCAGCGCAGCCATTCGTATTCGAAGGTGATCGGTTCGGTCCCGCTCCATTTGCCGCTCGCGGCGGTCAGGATCTGCCCCGCGGTCGCCGTGCCTGAGACGGTTGGGAGTTCGGTGTTTTTAGGGGCGAGGCCGAGCACTTCGATGGTCGTCGCCGATTCCTTTTCGGTCGAGCCGGCGACGTTTTTCGCGGTCACGATGACGCGCAGCGTGTGGGTCGCGTCTTCGTCCGCGATCACGTACGTCGATTTGGTCGCACCCGAGATGTCCCCGCAGCCCGTCCCGGCTTTGGTGCACAGCTGCCAGCGGAAGGAGTACGTGATCGGTTCGTTGCCCGTCCACGTCCCTTCGGTCGCGGTCAACGTCTGGCCGGTGACCGCCAAGCCGGTCACGATCGGAGCGAGCACGTTGCTCGGCAGGACACCCGCGACGAGCGCCGTCGGTTCGGATTCCGCTGCACCGGTGCCGGCGATGTTTTTCGCGATCACGTTCACGCGCAGCTTGTGCCCGACGTCAGCGCCCGCGACCGAGTAGGTCGGCAGCACCGACGGCGCCGCGGCCTGCGTGCAACCAGTGCCGGTGGTATTGCAGCGCAGCCATTCGTATTCGAAGGTGATCGGTTCGGTGCCCGACCATTTGCCGCTCGATGCCGTCAGCAGCTGGCCCGCCGTAGGCGTCCCCGAGACCGTCGGCAGTTCCGTGTTGGCCGGCCCGACACCGACGATTTCGCTGGAGGGTTCGGATGTCTTGGCGGCGGAGCCGGCGGCGTTGCCGGCGGTGACGGTCACGCGGAGCGTGTGCCCGGCGTCGCCGTCCGGGATCGTGAATTCCTGGCTTTGCGCGCCGGTGATTTCGGCGCACGCGCCGCCCGAGGAGTTGCAGAGTTCCCATTGGTAGGCGAAGGTGGGTTCGGTGCCGTTCCAGACGCCTTCGGTCGCGTGCACGGTCTGGCCGGTGACGGCGAGACCGGTGATCGTGGGCGCCAGGACGTTTTCAGGTGGCTGCACGGTCCCTTCCGTGGCCGATGTTTCGGGCGAGGTTGCGGAGGCTTCGCCGACGACGTTTTTGGCGGTGACGGTCACCTCGAAGCTCTGGCCGATGTCTCCCACCCCGACTTCGTGGGTCTGTTGGGTCGCCCCGGCGATTTCGCTGCAGCCGCCGCCGAGCGGAGCGCAGGTCAGCCACTGGTAGGTGTATTCGATCGGCGTGGTGCCGACCCAGGTGCCGTTGTTCGCGGTCAGCGTCTGGCCCGGCGCGACGGTGCCGGAGATCGTCGGTTGGGCGGTGTTGACGGGCGGCCCGGGCACGATGTTGGTAGCGCTCTGCTTGGACTTCACCGTGCCCGAGCCGACCGTGTTGGTGGCGGTGACGATCGACCTGATTTTCTTGCCGATGTCCGCGGACTGCAGGCGGTAGCTCTGTTCGTGCGCTCCCGCGATTTCGTGGCAGCCGTCGTGGCCGCAGCGGACCCATTCGTAGGAGTAGATGAAGGGCGGGGTGCCCTTCCACGTGCCGTTGCCGACGGTCACGACGTGACCGTCGACGAATTCGCCGCTAAGGGGAGGGTTGCCTTTGTGCTTCGGCGCGACGGCGGCGACCAGCGCGCTCGGTGCCGAGCTCGCTTCGGCGGCGCCTTCGCCGTTCGTGGCCTTGACGGTCGCGATGAGACGGTGGCCGACATCGGCGGGAACCGCCTGGTAGTTGCTCTTGGCGGCGCTCGGAATCGTGTTGCATTCGCCGCCGGAGGAGTCGCAACGCGACCAGCTGACGGTGTAGACGAAGGGCGTCGCACCCGTCCAGGTGCCGTGGGTGACTTTAAGGCGCTTGTGTTCGATCGCCGTGCCGCTGATCGCGGGCGCGACGGAGTTGTGGGGCGGTCCCGAGCCTTTGGCGGCGGCCGTCGCGACGCCACCGACCACGGAGCCCGCGCAGACAGCGACGAACGCCAGCGCGAATGCCCTCACCCTCTGTCCCACGTGTCTCCTCCGCGAGTCGGCAGCGGCCCCTCCACCCGTGCGTCGCAAAATCGTGGCAGAGCGGTAACTAGCTGTCAACCTCGATCGGGACGAGCAGGGCGCCGAGTTGATCCAGCGAGGGGGCCGTGATCGCCCCCGCGTCGCGCAGGGCGCGCTCGTCGCTGTCGGCGCTGAAGCCGTAGACGGTCATGCCCGCACGGACGCCGGCGGTGACGCCCGAAGGGGTGTCCTCGACGACGGCGCAGTCCTGGGGCGCGACGCCGAAGGCCGCGGCGGCGTGCAGAAACAGGTCGGGGTGGGGCTTGCCGCGGGCGACCTGCTGGGCGGAGAAGCGGGCGCTCTGCCCGAACAGGTCGTCGAGTCCCGTCAGAGCGAGCGAGCGAGCGGTCTTCGCGAGGCTGCCCTGGGAGGCGACGCACACGGCGATGCCGGCAGAGCGGACCCGCCGGACGAGCCGCTCGGCGCCCTCGACGGGCGCCAGGTCGGCGTCGAACACGGCGGCGCGCCGGCGCACGAACTGATCGAGCCAATCGCCGGGGAGCGCTCTCCCAAGGTGCTCCTCCGCGACCTCGCGAACCTGCTCGAGCATCAGCCCCTGAAAGCGCACCCGGGACTCGGCAAGCGAGAGCTTCCAACCCTGCTCTCCGAGCATCTCCGCGAGCACGCCGTTGGAGATGCGCTCGCTGTCGACGAGTACCCCGTCGCAGTCGAAGATGACCAAGAGGGAGGGTGCCACGCGCAGTGTCTGCAAGCGGGTCGTTGCGCTCACGCGACCCCGCCGAGGTCTCTGCCCATCCAGACGTGGGGGATACCGGCTTCCTCGAAGACCGCGGACTCCACGACGAAGCCGGCGCGCTCATACAGCGCCACCACGTCGAGCTGGGAGGCCAGCCGCACGCGCCTGGCGCCGTGCTCGCCCGCCCGCCCGAGCGCGACGTCGAGCATCCGTGCGGCGATGCCGCGCCGGCGGAAGTCGCGGTCCACCGCGACGCGGCCGACTTTTGCGGTCTGGCCGTCGAGCAGCAGGCGCAGCGTTGCGACCACGCGCTCGCCGCCCGTGTCGAGCGCGACGAGATGCAGCGCCTCGCCGTCGCGGCCGTCGAGCTCTTCCTCGGCGGGGACGCCCTGCTCGTCGATGAAGACGCGCTCGCGCACTGCGATCGCGCCCTGCAGGTCGGCATCGTCGCGCACCCATCTGATCGGCATCTCGCTCACCGGCTCAATCTAGCCCGGCGCGAAACGGGCGCGGCGTCGCTCAGGCGGTGGTCGGCTGGTCCTCGCCG
Source organism: Solirubrobacteraceae bacterium (assembly GCA_036394235.1). Taxonomy (GTDB): domain Bacteria; phylum Actinomycetota; class Thermoleophilia; order Solirubrobacterales; family Solirubrobacteraceae; genus Palsa-744. Next base: position 5,588 of record DASWFM010000214.1, read on the forward strand.
GCGCGAGCGTCGAAGTCGCGCACGAGCGCGAGCGTGCGCTCTTCCCGCTCCGCGCGGGCGTCGGTGAGCGGGTTGACGATGCCGCGGAGCACCGACCAGACGGCCCAGCGGCGCGGCCTGATTATGCGCGGGCGTCGGTGTTCGATGCCCTGCACGATCGCCTCCCCCGCGGCGGACGGCTGCAGGCGCTTGCGAAGCGGCTTCGGCAACGTCTCGAGCAGGCGGTCGGCGAGCGGGTCGGCATCGATCGCGCGGTGCACCATCTCGGTGTCGATGAAGCCGAAGTAGGCAACGCTCGCGCTCGCCCCGAACGGCGTCAGCTCGACGCGAAGCGCCCTGCCGAACTGCTCGACGGCCGCCTTGCTCATCGCGTAAGGGGCGGCGCCGACGCCGTTGAAGAAGGCGTAGATCGAGGAGATCACCACGACGTGGCCACGGCGCGGAACGATCTCGGGCAGCGCCGCCTCGACGGTGCGGTAGACGCCCATCAGGTTGACGTCGAGCACGCGTTCGAAGGTCTCCGGCGACATTGCGCGGAAGGTGGCGACGCGGCTCGCGATGCCGGCGTTGGCGACGACCACGTCGAGGCCGCCGAAGCGCTCGACGGTGGTCGCGACAGCGCGCTGGAGGGCCCCACGGTCGGTGACGTCCGCGGCGATGCCGATCGCGCGCGTTTCGTGAAGCTGTGAGGCCGCGCGCTCGGCGGCCGCCTGGTCGAGGTCGACGACGGCGACCGAGGCGCCCCGCGCGATCAGCGCATTGCAGGTTGCGAAGCCGATGCCGCGCGCTCCGCCCGTGACGAGCGCGACCTTGCCGTTGAGCTCGAAGGCGTCCACCGAGGGGAGTCTCCCACTTGGGGCTTGCGCCGTCGAGCAGCGCGAGCAGGCGCCCTGCCCGCTGCACGGAGTGCATCGCACTGGACGCCCCCTAGCGACGTTTGAAGCGTGCCGCTTCCGACGCCCCCTAGCGACGTTTGAAGCGTGCCGCTTTGAGCCGGCGCTCGGGCTCGTGCTCCGGGCCCGGCCCCGGCGGCTCGAACGGCTCTCGTCGCGCTTCCGGGCCCGGCCCCGGCAGCTCGGAGGGCTCGCGTCGCGCCCGTCCGTATGCCGCGCGCGCGAGGAATCCCGCAACCAGCAGCGCGTAGACCGCCGCGACCCACCAGTGGCCTTTCAGTGCGGCGCCGACGACGATCGCCAGCGAGAGGACGGCGGCACTCAGCGCGAAGGCGATGTTCGCCGTCATCTCCGCCGAGGATACGCCGCGCGCTCAGCCCGTCGGCACCTCTCAGCCCGTCGGCACCTCTCAGCCCGTCGGCACCTCGAACACTCGGGTGCCCCAGTCGCGTTTGCCGTTCACCGTTTGGCTCGACGGCGGCGGCACGTACTCGGTCGCGAGCCACACGGCTTTCTCGTCTGGAGCGATGATCGCCCACGAGTAGTCACCC
>DASWFM010000215.1:0-21280 GCA_036394235.1 Solirubrobacteraceae bacterium
CGCGCCGTCGTAGTCCCCTGTGACTCCGAAGTACAGGCCGCCGTCGTAGGAGAAGATCGCGACGACGATCCGTACGGAGCCGACGACCGGCACGAACGGGTAGGACTCGAGCATCCTGCGGCCGAGCGTCTGGACGGGCTGCTGGGGCCCGGGCACGTTGGTGGTGGCGGTGTGGATGTTCAGCCGCGGCGAGGCCGTCACGAGCCGGCTGCCGAGCGCGAGCAGGAGCGGCGGCGCGAAGCCCGACAGCGAGGAGAGCACGTCGCCGGCGACGGCCTGCTTGGTCTCCTTGATGCCGTCCATCTCGCTGCGGATCACTTCGAGCCGTGCCAGCGGGTCGTCGAGCCCGACCGGCAGGCCGGCGAAGACGGCGGAGACGCGGTTGTTGTACACGCCGCGCTCGCCGCGGCGCCGGACCGAGACCGGCACCATCGTGCGCACCACCGCGTCCGGCGCGGGTGGCTCGCCGCGCGACTCGAGCAGGTCGCGGAAGCCATTGGTGATGATCGTCAGAACGACGTCGTTGACCGTACCGCCGAAGGCCGTGCGCACGGTCTTCACGTCGGTCAGGCGGACATCGGCCCATGCCCAGCGACGGTGGGGTCCGATCGGCCCGGTCAGGGAATTTGCGGCGACGGGTCGCAGCCGCGAGCTGGCCGCCAACGCCGCTCGGCTGGCCTCGGCGACCGTCTTGAGCGTATCCCGGGGGGCCTGCAGCGCCCGGCGCAGCGACTGGAGCTGGCCGGCGGGGCTCGCTTTGTGCGCCAGCGTCCGGGCCAGCAGCTCGATGCTCGAGGGCTCCGGGGGCGCGGAGAAGTCTCGGTGCGGGCCGCGGCCGAGCGGGCCATCTGTCTGATCGGAGAACATCACCGACATCAGGTCCGTCGCGGCGACGCCGTCGACCATGGCGTGGTGCACCTTCGAGAGCAGCGCCCAGCGACCGTCCGCGAGACCCTCGACCGACCACAGCTCCCACAGCGGCTTGTTGCGGTCGAGCGCCTGGGAGAACACGCGCGCGGCCATGTTGCGCAGCTGCTCCTCGCTGCCGGGGCGGGGCACGGCCGTGTGTCGCAGGTGGTAGTCGAGGCTGAAATGCGGATCCTCGACCCACGCTGGCGTGCCCGCGCCGAGGGGCATGAAGCGGACCTTCTGGCGGTAGCGCGGGACGAGGTCGAGCTTTCCCGTGACCATCTCCTTGAGGTCCGCGAACGGCGGCGGGGGGCCCTCGAACAGGCTGACCCCGCCGATGTGCATCGGCGTCACGTCATTCTCGATGTGCAGGAAAGACGAGTCGATCGCGCTCATCCATTCCATGCAGCCTCCCCGGGACCTGAGAGCAGGTCGTCCAGCACCCGGTAGACCCCCGGGTTGACCGACATCCCGCAGTGGCTCGAGTCGACCTCGATGTTGCGGCAATGCGGGTCCAGGCACGCGTGCCAGTCGACGATCCCGTCGCTGCGGGAGAACACCGAGATCGCCTCAGCGTGCTCGGGCAGCGGCGCGGTCATGTCCTCCCAGAAGGACTCGCAGCAGTCGCCGTCGGCGCACTCGCTCGAGAACACCCGCGAGATCCCGAGATCGCCCAGGCGCGCCATCAGCTTCACGGTGCGAAGCACCGGCGGGGAGACCGCGAGGGGGTCGCAGACGGGCGATCCGAGCATCACGAGCGCAGCGACGCTCTCGGGCTCGCGAACGGCGAGCGAGCGGGCGAGAGCGCCACCGCGGCTCTGCCCGATCAGCACCACCGGCTCGTCGTAGCGCGCGGCGAAGCTCCACAGCTGTTCCTGCAGGCGCGAGACGATCCGCTCGGCACAGCCGGCGTTCAGCCGCATGCCGCTGCCCGCGACGGGGTGGCCGCAGCGGCGCAGCCAGGTGCGCATCAGGGCCAGCGAGCTGTCTCCGGCCATGAAGCCCGGAATCAGCATCACGGGCTGGGCGCGCTCGTGATGACGGGCCAGCAACGGGCCACCCGCGAGCGCGCTCCCGGCGATGAGCCGCACGAGCTCGCCCCCATAGCGCAGCTCCCCCCAAAGTGGCGCCACCGGCGCCTCCCATCCCTCCACGGCAGCCATCCTGCTTATAACTTTACTCACAAGCGGGACGCCGGCCTGGCTGCCGGGCCCTCTCGATCGCCGCTCAGGGGCTCGCGGCGTCGAGCGTGGCGGGGTCGTGGGAGCAGATCAGCTCGACCTCGTCCCCGTGGCGCTCGGCCAGCTCGCGCAGGCGCTCGGCGTTCTCACGCCGGCGCGTGTTGTCGGTGGCGTTGATGGCCTGGAAGGCCGCAAGCCCCGGCGGGCAGTATGAGGGCGTCTGAACCTGGCCTTGGTGGAAGTAGGCATCGCCGCAGTGCAGGAGCCAGCGAGCGCCGTCGCGGATCGCGACTCCAGTGTGCCCGACGGTGTGCCCTGCCAGCGGTATCAGCAGGATCTCGGCGCCGCTGCCCGGCAGGACCCGCACGCCGGAGAAGCCGAACCAGTCCTCGCCGCCGCCCTCGTGCTCGACCCAGCGCGGGCGATGGGCCCAGTGAGCCGCCACATATCGCGGGCGCTCGCGCAAGCCCGGATGCAGCGCGGCCGCGAGCTCCGCGCCGAGCAGGTGGACCTCCGCATCGGGAAAGTCGGGCAGGCCGCCCGCGTGATCCAGGTCGAGGTGAGTGGTGACGATCTGCCGCACATCGCCGGGCTCGAAGCCCCGGGCGCGGAGCTGCGCGGCGGCCGTCTCGTCAGCCCGCAGCACGGGCCGCACGATCGCGTTGAAGACCATGCCCAGCTGACGGCGCCTCGCCACGTCGCCGCTGCCGAAGCCCGTGTCGACGAGCACGAGCCCCTCGGCGCCCTCGAGCAGCAGGCAGTGGCAGACCAGCCGCGCCGGCCCCAGCAGGCTGCCCGCGCCGGCCAGCATCCGCGCGCCGTGCGGGCACATCGTGCCGCAGTTGAGGTGATGGATCGCCCGCGGCGAGGTGTTCACCGGCGCAGCCTATCGTCGCCCCGGCTCCCACGAGAGCGAGGTAGCATCGCGGCGGTGGAGGGCGAGGGCCAGATCGGAGTGCGGTGCGGAGGGCGCTTCACCTCCTATCCGGACCTGTTCGCCGCGGCGCTCCGCGCCAGCCGTGGTCTGGCCGGGCTCGGCGTCGGCGCGGGCGACCGCGTCGCCTTGCTGCTGCGCAACTCACTCGAGTTCCTGGAGGCCTCGATCGCGACCGTGCCGCTCGGCGCGAGCGCCGTGCCGATCAACTGGCACTGGCGGGGTGAGGAGATCGCGCACGTGCTCCGTGACAGCGCCGCGAAGGTGCTGATCCTGCACGCCGACCTCTGGCCGGCGATCGAGGACAGCGTTCCCGAGGGGCTGGCCCTGGTCACGGTTCCAGGCGGTGGGCGGGAAGCGCCGATCGCGGGGGCGGGGAGCTGGACGCAGTGGTGCTCGACGCTCGAGCCGTGGCTCGAGGAGCCCCAGAGCGCGCCCGTGAGCATCATCTACACGTCCGGCACGACGGGCAAGCCGAAGGGCGTCGTGCGGACGCCCTCGAGCGATGAGAAGCGCGAGGAAACCCGCGCGATGCTCGCCGGGCTCTTCCAACTCGGCGCGGGCGAGCGCACCGTGATACCGGCGCCCCTCTACCACACGGCCCCCAACGTCTATGGCCTCGCCGCAGCCCTGCTCGGCATGGACATGACGGTCATGGAGCGATTCGACGCCGAGGAGTTCCTGCGCATCGTCCAGGACCGGCACGTGACGGTCGTGCAGATGGTGCCGACGATGTTCGTGCGCCTGCTGGCGCTCCCGAAGGACGTTCGGGAGTCCTACGACCTGTCCTCGCTGCGCTGGATCGTGCACGCCGCTGCGCCCTGTCCGCCGGAGGTCAAGCGAGCGATGATCGAATGGCTCGGACCGATCGTCGCGGAGTACTACGGGGGCACAGAGACCGGGCCCGTGACCTACTGCACGAGCGAGGAGTGGCTGGCGCACCCCGGGACCGTGGGCCGGCCGATCGAGCGGGCGCGGTTGCGGATACTCGACGAGCGAGGTGAGGAGCTGCCGGCCGGCGAGCCGGGCGAGGTCTACTCGTGGCTCGATGTCTTCCCGGACTTCACCTACTCGGGCGACGAGGAGAAGCGTCGCTCGGTGGAGCGCGACGGGCTGATCAGCTGCGGCGACATCGGCTACCTCGACGGCGAGGGCTACCTGTACCTGAACGACCGCCGCTCCGACATGGTGATCAGCGGCGGTGTGAACATCTACCCGGCCGAGATCGAGGCCTGCCTGCTGACGCTCGGAGGGATCCGCGACTGCGCCGTCTTCGGGATACCGGACGAGGAGTTCGGGGAGGCGCTGGCAGCGCACGTCGAACTCGACGAGGGCGCGACGCTCGGCGAAGAGGACGTCCGCGAGCACGTCCGCGAGCGCCTCGCCGGCTACAAGACGCCGCGCCTCGTGCGCTTCGAGGAGTCGCTACCGCGGGAGGACTCCGGCAAGATCTTCAAGCGGCGGCTGCGCGAGCCCTACTGGGCTGGACGGGAGCGCGCGATATGAGCGCCGCCCTGCCGACCCCGAGGACGGTGCCGGTCGGTGATGGGATCGAGCTCAGCGTTAGCGAGGCGGGCGAGGGACCGCTGGTCGTGCTCTGCCACGGCTTTCCCGAGCTCGCCTTCTCCTGGCGCCATCAGATCCCCGCGCTGACGGCGGCCGGCTACCGCGTGATGGCGCCGGACATGCGCGGCTATGGCGGCAGCTCGGCGCCGGCCGAGGTTGCGGCCTACGACGTGCTGGCATTGTGCGGGGACATGTGCGGGCTGCTCGACTCCGCAGGCGAGCAGAGCGCGACCTTCGTCGGCCACGACTGGGGCGCGAACGTGACCTGGTGGATGGCCGCGATCCATCCGCAGCGGGTCCGCGCCGTGGCCGGCCTCAGCGTGCCGTTCGTGCCGCGGGCGCCGGCGGCGCCGATCCCGATCATGCGCAGCCACCTCGGCGAGGACTTCTACATCGTCTGGTTCCAGCAGCCCGGTGTCGCCGACGAGGCGCTCGGCCGCGACGTACGTCGAACGCTTACGACCTCCCGGCAGTGGACGGCGGGGTGGGCGGAGGAGGAGGGCGCGGAGACGAAACGCGCCGACTGGCTCTCCGAGCCGGAGCTGGAGGTCTACGTGGAGACCTTCGCGCGCACGGGCTTCACGGGCGGCCTCAACTGGTATCGGAACATCGACCGCAACTGGGAGCTGACGGCGCCCTACGGCGAGCGGCGGATCGAGCAGCCGGCGATGTTCCTGACCGGCGAGCTGGACCCGGTTCGGAACTTCATGCCGGCGCAGGCGATGGACGGCTGGGTCACGGACCTGCGCGCCGAGATCGTCGTGCCCGGCGCCGGTCACTGGGTCCAGCAGCAGGCCCCCGAGACCGTCAACGCTGCGCTGCTGGGCTTCCTCGCCGGTGTCTGAGGCCGCGCCAGGACGCTCAGCGAAGCTGCAGGGCGGAACTTATCGGCGAGCATGCGCGCAGCGGCCCGGCCGCGGGGTACCGTGAAGGAGATGGGAGAGAGCGTCGAATCCTCCATGAGCTCGGCCGGGGCCCGGCTCGATGCCTGACGCGCCCGCGCCCGCGCCGGGCGGGGAGCGGCGGCGTCGCGACCCGATGCCGCCCGAGAACCGCTTCGCGATCGTCGTCGGCGCGCTCGCGCTCGTCGCCGGCATCGTCGTGCTCGCCGCCGCCGGCGGCAGCGGCGCGACGATCGCCGCTGCGATGCTGTTCGGCATCGCGGGCATCGCGTTCGTCTCGCTCGTCTTCCTGATCGTCGGCCAGAGCGAAGAAACCGACCGGCGGCGCCACCCGCGAGGCTGAGGGCCGCCAACCGGCGCCCGGCCTACCCGTTCGCGAGCGCCGCGATCGGTCGGCGAAGCACTCGGGGGCCTCGCCGGCGGGCTAGGAGTCGAGCGCGGCCTCGCGGCGGCGGCGCTGCCATGTGCGCCGCAGCGCGTCGAGCAGGAGCGCGAGCAGCGCGAGCGGCACGAGCACGGCCAGCGCGACCAGGGCGACTGCCGCCGCGACGGCGAGCACATGGCCGGCGTCGTCGAGGCCGCGGTCGAGCGTGCCCGATTGGGACGCGACCGAGCCCCCGCCGGTGATCGTCACTTCGAGCTGGGAGGTGGCGGCGGTGTGGCTGATCGAGTGCAGCCGCGAGCGATCGCCGGAGAGCGCTTCGCGGTTGCTCGCGAGCTGTTCGCGCAGGCTGTCGATGCGCCCTTGGGTGGTGGCCACGGCGAGCGCGTGGAGCAGCGCGCGGCGCACCGCTTCGTCGTCGGAGAGCCTCCGCCGCGCGTTGTCATAGGAGGAGGTGATGTCCTGCGATTCCTGGCTCACGGCGCGCACCGGCGCGATCCGGCCCAGCGCGGCGATTGCCGAGGAGAGCTGCGCGCTCGGGAGGCTGAGGTGGAGTTGCGCTTCGCTCGGACCGCCGCCCTGGCGCACCTGCACATGGGAGCTTTCCACGTAGCCGCCGTCGCCGCTCGCGAGCCGGCTGACTGCGTCGGCGGCTTGCTGCACGCCTTCGCCGCCGTGGGCGGCCAGCGAAACGGATGCGCCCAGTTGCTGCAGGCGGCCGGGAGCGGATGTTCCGCTCGACAAAGTCTGCGAGGAGGCGGGGATGCTCGGTTGCTGCTGGAACTGGGGCGCCGCCGGCGCGGCTTGGGCTTTTGCGCTGCTCTTCTGAGCTGTGGTGGCCGGGCCGCTTGCCGGGAGGGCAGTCAAGGGGTGTACGCCACCGCCTCCCCCTCCGCCCTGCAGCACGACGACGAGCAGTACTACGGCGAGGAGTGTCCCGACCCCGCCGACCGCGAGCAGCCGCCCGGGCGTCCGGGAGAGTGGGGCGCGCAGCGCCGCCACGCGCGCCCGAAGCCCCGGCCGCGGCGCGTGCCGCCGCGCCGCCCACTCCGCCACACGTGCCTGCAGCTCGCGCTCGAAGTCCTCGTCGATCGGTGCGGCCAGCACGCGTACGTCCTCGCGCAGCGCCCTCAACTCGGCCGGCTCGGCGCCCGCGAGCTCGCCGTTCAGGGCCGCGTCGATCTCCTCGCCGGCGGCGGGATCGGCGGGACCGCGGTAATCGGCCCCGGCGGCGCCGGGGAAGCGGAGCACCTTCATGCGACCTCCTCGATGCCGAGCGCGCCGCCCCGCAGCCGGGCCAGCGCGCGACTCAACCGCGTGCCGGCATTCGACTCGCTGATGCCGAGCGCCTGGGCGAGCTCGGCGTTCGAGAGCTGGCCGTGGAACTTGAGGAGCACGATCTCGCGGTCGCGCATCGGCAGCGCGGCGAGCGCCCGGCGCACGCTCTCGCGGCGCTCGATCTCCTCCGTCTCGGCGGCGGCGAGCGCGGGCTCGGAGGCGAGGCGCTCGGCGGCGGGTGACGCCAGCGGTTGGCGTCGGCGACGGCGGAGCTCGTCGAGAGCCGCGTTGCGGGCGATCGTGAAGAGCAGCGCGCGGGGGCTGCCGCGGCGCGGGTCGAGGCGGCGCCGGGCACGGAAGAGACGCTCGAAGGCGAGCGCCGTGACGTCCTCGGCCGCTGCACGCTCGCCGAGCAGCGACAGCGCATAGCCATGCACATCGCGCATGCATTCGCGGAAGAGCGCGTCGAACCACGCCTCGTCCAGCTGACCCCGCTCGAGGCGGGAGGCACGCAACCCGTTCATCTTCATCTCTATCCCTACTACGTACGAGCGACGCGCTCCGTCACAGCAGCGACCAAGGCCCCGCTCTGCGGTGCGTCATGCTTCCCCGCATGCGTGAGATCCACTCCTGGCTGATGGACATGGACGGGGTGCTCGTAAACGAGGAGCAGGCGATCCCCGGCGCGGACCGCTTCCTGGCGCGACTGCGGGAGCGAGGCATCCCCTTCCAGGTCCTCACGAACAACTCGATCTACTCTCCCCGCGATCTCGTCGCGAGGCTCGCGGCGAGCGGTCTGGAAGTGCCCGAGCAGGCGATCTGGACCTCCGCACTGGCCACCGCACGCTTCCTCGAGGACCAGCGCCCCGGGGGCTCGGCCTACGTGATCGGCGAGTCCGGCCTCACGACGGCCCTCCACAGCGCCGGCTACACCCTCGATGACCGCTCACCCGACTACGTCGTGCTCGGCGAGACCCGCACCTACTCCTTCGAGCGCATCACCCGCGCGATCAGGCTGATCGCCGACGGCGCCCGCTTCATCGCCACGAACCCCGATCCGACCGGGCCGAGCGCCGCAGGCCCCCTCCCCGCCACCGGCTCCGTCGCCGCTCTCATCAGCCGCGCCACCGGCGTCGAGCCCTACTTCGTCGGCAAGCCCAACCCGCTCATGATGCGCTCCGCCTTGAACGCCATCGAAGCCCACTCCGAGTCCTCCGCGATGATCGGGGATCGCATGGACACCGACATCGTCTCCGGCCTGGAGGCCGGCATGGAGACGATCCTCGTGCTCAGCGGCCTCACCAGTCGCGAGGTCGCCGAGCGTTTCCCGTTCCGGGCCTCACAGATCGTCGATTCCGTCGCTGACCTGATCGACCAGATCCAGTAATCGGAGGTCGACCGGCTCAGGCGGGGAGGAGAGAGGAAGGAAGAGAGAGAGGACGTCCGGTAGATACGGATGCAATCAGGAGAGAGGAAGAGGAAGAGAGAGAGGATGGGCTCCTTTCCCACCTCAGGGGGCCGAGCGATGGCGACGGGAGCGTCTAGGCCTCGGGAGGCGCCGCTGCTGCAGCGATCGCCGGCGAGCTTCACGGGCTGACAGCTACTGCTCAGAAGAGCGCCGTCGCGAGACGGGCGCGCGTGTTGCGTGCGAGCGGATGCTCCGGGCCGAGCGCATCGAGCTCGCCGACGATTGCCCGACGCAGGTCCTCACGGTGCGGCTCGTCGTCGGACAGCCCTGCCAGCAGCTCGTCCAGGCCCCGCTCGGTCTCGCCGCGGTCGAGCGCCTCGAAGGCCCGCGGGTAGAGCTCCTCGCCTTCGAGTCGCAGGCGCGCCGCCAGTCCGTCTGCCTGGAAGCTGCCGACGACGGGCTCGAGGAGCTTGGCCGCCTCCTCGCGCTCGCTGCGCTCGATCAGCATCCGTGCGAGCGGCACGGCCGCCTCGGCTCGCCCGGGCTCCAGCTCCAGCGCACGGCGAAGCTCCTGCTCGCTACCACCGGCCACGAGGCGGTCCGCCTCGGAGGGCAGGAGGGAGTCGAAGAACTCCTCCACAGCGGGCTGTGGCTGAGCGCCCACGAACTCTGCCACGACCTGCCGTTTGGAAAACGCCTTGACCGCCGGTATCCCACGGATCTGGAATGCCTGGGCGATCAAAGGGCTGGCGTCAGTGTCGAGCTTGGCGAGTGCGACCTGCCCGTTGCGTGCGGTCGCGGCGGACTCGAGCAGCGGGCCGAGCTGGCGACACGGCGCGCACCACTCCGCCCAGAAGTCGACCACCACCGGCAACTCAGCGGAGCGATCGATCACCTCGCGCTCGAAGTCGGCTTCCGTGACGTCCAGGACGCTCATGTGAACAGCTTAGAAAAGCCGTCACGGGGTCGGCTGCAGCTCGTCATCGAGGCTCTGAGCGATCCCGCGTTCGTCTCCCCGCGGCCGCGTCATCGCGCAGAGAACGCCGACGACTGCGTAGGCGTAGAGCCGCGCATGGTCCTCCGCGCCGGGCAGCACGAGCCCCTCGGCGTCGACCTTGACCCGAAACGCAAATCCCTCGATCAGCGCCTGGAGGGTGGCCCCGATGTGCTCGTTGCTGAGCGGCGGGCGGGGCTCTCGGCCGAGGCGATCGAGTATCAGGGCATAGGTTTCGCCGGTGATCTCGTCGATCGCCCGGTAACCCCTCCTCGCCGAGTCTCGCTGCGTGGTTCGCGCCAGCGTGAGGTTCAGGAGCTCAACGGCGTCCCACTCCTGGTTGCCGAGCAGGACCTTCAGGTCAGCTTCGGCCAGCTCCAATAGCGCCGCGGCGCCAGGCGTCTCGGCGCCGAGCCGCGCCTCCTCCGTGAGAATCGTGAAGTCCTCGAGCAGCATGTCGCCCATGAAGTAATCGGCGAGCTCGTCGTAGAAGGCCTGGGCGTTTGGCCAATGCGCATAGAAGGCGCCGGTCGAGTAATCCGCGCGATCGCATACCTCGCGGACGCGGACGCCGGCAAACGGATTGCGCCGCGCGGTCTCCGTGAGCATCTCTGCCCCGGCCCGGAGCAGCGCCCTACGGCTCCCCTCACGCGCCTCTGCGTGCGTCTTGCCGGCCTTGCGGGATGCCACGGCCCGGCCACCCTACAGCAACCTTGCCGATATAACGCACGTTCGCTATTGTCCCCGGCCCGGGGGGCCGGTGGGGCGGCGGACGGTGGCCGCCGCAGGCGAACCCGATCGCGGTATCGGAAATTGGTGAGCCTGCATGCAGCTGCCCTTCAACCTGCGCGACCTGCACTTCTTCGTCGTCGCCGCCGAGGAGGGGCAGATGACGCACGCGGCGACCAGGCTCGGCGTGGCCCAGCCTGCACTCTCACAGGGGATCGCGAGGCTCGAGGGACGCGTCGGAACGACCCTGCTCGAACGCCGCGCACGCGGCGTGTGGTTGACGCCGGCGGGCGAAGTGTTCTTCGAGCGGGCCCGGGCGGTGGTTTCGGCGACCGAGGAGGCGATCTGCGCGGTCGCCCCCTGGGAACGCGGCGAGGGACGTATCTCCTTCGGCTTCCCACCGAGCCTCCAGGGTCTCGCGCGTCCGCTTCGGCGGCGATTCATGGAGCGTCATCCCGACGTCGAGATGGAGGTCCGCCATCTCGAGACATCCGAGCGCCTCACAGCTCTGCGGACGGGGAGGATCGACGCCGAGCTGCTTTACCCCGCTCCCCCGCGGGGCGATGGACTCCTCACTCACACGTTCCTCACCTCGCCCCGCTACGTGGTCCTCTCCGAGCACCACCGCCTCGCCGGTGAGGGTCGACTCCGCTTCGAGCAGATCGCCGGAGAGACCTTCCCCGGCGGGCACCCCGGTCCGGCGCGGGCATGGGCGAGCGAGGCGTGGCTCCCGGATCGGGCCGGATGTGACCCGCCGCCGACGGCGGAGACGCCTCTGGGCCTCGACCAGCTTTGGGCGCTGATCTACTCGGGCCGGGCGATCGCTGTCCTGCCTCGCTTCATGCTCTCGGCCACCGTCGGAGACGGTGTGCGCGCGATCCCGCTGCGCGACGTGGATCCCCTGGAGGTAGTTCTCGCCCGGCGCGAGGCGGACCGGCGCGATGTCGTGGACGCCTTGTTCGAGCTCGCCCGTGAATCGCCCGAGATCGGCTCTCACGGCAAGGCTCTGTCCCGTCGGCGGGTGAGGCACGTCGAACGGCCGATCCCCGCGCAGCTGACATAAGCGAGGTGGATGGCAGCGCGCGGAAGGCATATCGGACGATTCCGCCTGCTGAGATACGTTGGTCAGGCGGCCGGGAGTGTCCGCTGAAACGGATTCGCGCGAGGCTCGCAGCGGGACCAAGCCCGACGGCGGCTGGCGTCACATCGCACAAGACCCGTATATGTCCCGGTTCAGCCCTCATCCAGCGATCGACCTCCGCCATCTGCGCTACCTGGTGGTCGTCATCGAGGAGGGCCAGATCACGAGGGCGGCGCAGCGGCTGCACCTCGCCCAGCCGGCGCTGTCGCAGTCGATCGCGAAGCTCGAGAGTCAGCTGGGGGTTCAACTGCTCGAGCGCCACCCCCGCGGCATCGAACCGACTGCCGCGGGCGCTGCCTTCTACGCGAAGGCGCGGGTCGCGCTGGCCGCCGTCGAGGAAGCTCACAATGCGCTGACCCCCTGGGCACGGTCTGATGTCCGGTTGCGGCTCGGCTTCATCCCGGTGCTCGGCCAGGTCGCGCGGCCCTGGCTGCGGAGCTTCATCGGCTCCCATCCCCAGGTCGAGCTGGAGACCCGCCATCTGGCGCCCGAGGAGCGACTGACGGAGTTGAAGCGGGGAGCGATCGACGTGGAGCTGTTGTTCCCGCCACCGCGGGATCCCGAGGTGACGCAGACGGTGATCCTCCGCTCGCCCCGCTACGTGTTGATGCACGAGCAGCATCCGCTCGCTGCGGAGGAGTCCCTGGACTATGAGCAGATCGCCGGCGAGACGCTTCCGGCGCGCCATCCGAGCGTCCCCGAGGATTGGGCTGAAGAGGCCTGGCTGATGAACTACCGGGGGACGCGCCCCAAATTCACGAAGGAGGCGCCGACGAGCGCAGACGAGGTCTGGGCCCTTGTGTCAGCGGGCAAGGCGATCGCGATCCTCCCGGAGTTCATGGTCGACCCCGCCCAGGGCCACGGCGTCCGGGCGATCGCCCTGAGCGACGTAGAGCCCGTGGAAGTCGCCCTCGCCCGGCGCCGGGACGACCCGCGGGCGACGGTCTCGGCGCTGTTCGCTGCGGCGCGCCGGGCGTCGGGCGTCGCGGAGAGCGACTGACGGGGACCGACTCCCGTGCAGATGGCCGGGGCGCGTCGGCGCCCCGGCCACTGCGAGGGATCGGAGCAGATCGTGGAGCTAGGGACTCGCCTCGCGAGGACGCTCGGTGAAGGGCAGCAGGTCGTAGAGGCCCGTCACTTCGAAGACGTTCTGCACCCGTTCGGGCCCCGGCCACATGCAGATGCTGATGTGCCGGCGCTTGCAGGCCGAGTAGATCGTCGAGATCGACCAGAGCCCGCAGGAGTCGATGAAGGTGAGGTTCCCCAAGTCGAGCACCACCAGGCGGCCTCGGCCGATGACAGCGGCGACCGCCGCCTCGAAGGGGGCGACGGTCGATTCGTCGAGTTCGCCGATCGGCGCGAGCACCGAGCGCGTCGGCTCGAGGCGGCGCTCGACACGGAAGCCCCGCTCCGAAGGCGCCGCTTCGGAGGGCGGCAGCACGTCGCGGGCCACGGCGAACCGAGGCGGCGCAGGACGCCGCGCAGCCTCCGGCAGCCGCCTGCCGGTCAGAGCGTGTCCACGCCGCGCGCGGACAAGTTTGCCGATCATGCCATCGTCCAAGAACTCAACTTTGCGCCCACCGTCCCTGCATGTCCAATACGAATTGACGGAACTTCATAGGCACCGCTTATGTTGGGATCGTGTTTGGCGTGGGAGCGGTCCCCGCCCGCGCCCGCCCGGGCGGCGTTTGGCGCGCTGATGCGCGCTCATCCGTAGGCGCTTCCTCTCCGAGGGCGGCGATCAGCGCGCGGACCGTGGGGCGAACGTCCCCGCTGCGCACTGCGATGCACACCTCGAGGGGGTCGACGTCGACGAGCGGTATCGCGCGGACCCCGTCGCCCTGAGCCCGCTCCACGGCGAACTCCGGAAGGATCGCGATCGCCTTTCCGCGCGCTACGAGTGTCCAGAGCTCATCGAGTGAGGCGGGCGCCGTCGCCGTCAGCCTCGGTGGCCGCTCGCGGTAGCGCATCAGCCAGGCATCGTGCACGAGCTCCTCGGCGACGCTCGGATGCCTGGCCGGCAGCGTCTCGCCCTCGATCTGCGAGAAGACGAGCGAGGACTCGCCCGCGAGGGCATGGCGCTCGCCGAGGATCACGTACCGCGGGCAAACGGCCACCACGCGTTCGAGCAGCCCCTCCTCGCGCGGAGGTGGGTAGATGAGCTCGGCGTCGATCCGGCCGCGCCTCAGCCGCACGAGGCGCTCGGCCGGGTCGAGATGGCGCATCTGCAGGTCCACGTCCGGGTGCGAGATCATGAAGCGCCTGAGCACCGCGCGGGCGACATCCCCGGCTGACTGAGAGAAGCCGACCTGCAGCTGTGGTGCTCCCGGACGCCACGGGCGGAGCGCCTCCTCGGCTTGCTCGACCGCGAGCAGCGCAGCGGCGGCCTTCTCGAGGAAGGCTTCGCCCGCCTCGGTCGTGATGACGCCTCGGGAGTGCCGCTCGAGGAGCTTCACGCCGAGCTCGATCTCGAGTTTGCCGATCGCCTGCGAGAGGGCAGGCTGCGCGATGTGCAGCCGCGCCGCGGCCCGCGTCATCTGGCCCTCTTCCACCACCACGACGAAGTAGTGGAGCTGACGCAGATCGAGCATGTACGAGAAGCTTGCTACCCACGCGGGGTAGGGGACACCCGTGCCGGTATACGTGTTGGCGCCGTCCCATACGTTACGGTTATAGGCGGAGCGGTCAGGGCGCGCAGCGTCGACACCGTGGCCAGAGATGATCGCCGTAGAAGAGGCGGGGAGACCCGGTTGAGTGACTGAGAACGGTCGGCATGCCGATCCTTAGGCTGGTCAAGAGCCCCGCTGGCCGCGAGGTCTACGAGGCGGTGCTCAGGGAGATGCAGCTGCATACGCAGCACCCCTTGGGCCTGATCATGCACGGCGCGAGCACCGTCGGCGGCGAGACCCAGATCACGCAGGTCTGGGACTCGATCGAGTACCTGCAGCGCTACGAAGAGGAGATCCTGGGCCCCGCGCTTCGGGCGGCAGGCGCAAGCCTCGATGCCGAGGTGACGGTCATCGAGCTGCACGATCTCGTCACGCCCTGAGCCGGGCGATCACCTCGTGCGCCGAGCAAGGCGGCGTCGTAGCCGGCGCCCGTACGCCTCATTCTCCTCATTGGACCTCCCTTTGGTCGGTTGGCACCGAGAGGCGCGCGGACACGATCGCTCGCGCCCGCGCGCCTCTTCCGGCTCGCGTGCTTGGAGGGATCAGCTCGCGTGCCGACGGGAAAGCAATCGGCGTGCACCTGTTGCTCTCCACGCTCTTTGCGGCCACCGCTCTGCCGGCGACGGCCTGGCCCCCTGGCGCCGAGCACCGAGGACCCACGGGCGTCTCATGCTGTTCCCCTCCAGTTCGGTCACGCGAAGCCCGCGCGACCAAGGGGAGTCTCGTTGACCGTCCAGGCGATGTCTAATACATCTCGGGACGATTGCGATATGTAGAACCTATGGGAGGACCGTTGACCCAGGCCACGAGCAGCGGACAAACGTCCGGAGCCGGGCGGAAGGACCGCCCGGCTCCGGAGCTGCGTTCGTGAGTGGCTAGTTTCCGGCTACCGATATCACCGGCTGAATGCCCGCTTCTGTTTCATAGGGGCTGTTCGCGGCGCACGACCCTTCGATCGGTTCGGTCGGTCCAAACGTGCCAAGCGGTGTGGCGCCGCCGCAGTACATCGCGCCGTAGGTCGAGTTGAGGTAAAGCGACTGCGTGGGCTGGGTACCCGTGGTCAGCGTGCCTTCCCCTGGTTCGGCGATTGCCACGTTGAGCGAGTCGTAGTAGCAGCCGGCGACCGTCGCGTTGCATGGTGTCTGCCCCACTGGTGCCGGGCCATGGTCCGAAGTGTTGTAGGAGACGGTGATTATCTCTTTTTTGCGGACCTGTATATGCACTTTCTTGTAGGTGATAGTGAAAGCCAGGCCGTGGTAGCATTTGTTCGTCGTTACGTCGAACCATGTGCCTTTTTCATATTCTTCGTAGGGTCCTGGCGCTCCGCACAGAACGCTCCGTGAGGGCCGGTATGGAAGTTTGAAGGTCTTGGTGACGGACGCGATCTTTGCGCCTACCGCGTTCCCCTGCCCGACTTCATAGACGTTCAACGTGATCGGCCAAGCAAACTTCTTCGTCGGCTTGATGGTTTCGCACGTGTTGTTGTACCAGGCTCCGGACTGACAACCCCAAGAGCTCATCGCGACGCTCACGGTCTGCGTCTTGAAGCCGGGGTTTGTGGCTTCGATCATCCCGCCGAACTCGGCCATCGAGTATGCCTCGTTCCCGAACGACGCGAAGTTCGCCGGCAGCGTAGTAGGCAGGTTCGAATACACCACTGTTTCCCCGCTCGCCGCGGCACTGCCGAAACTCGCAGCCGCAAGGGCCGCGATGGATGCTGTCAACGCCAGCTTGCGTATCCCTCTCCTCTTCATGCGCGTCTCCATGCTCCTCATCGGATCTTCCTTTGATCGGGTTGGCACCGAGAGGCGCGCAGACACGATCCCTCGCGCCCGCGCGCCCCCTCCGGCTCGCGTGCCTGGAGGGATGAGCTCGCGTGCCGACGGGAAAGCAATAGGCGTGCACGCATTGCTCTCCACGCTCTTTACGGCCGCCGCACTGTGCGGGCGACGGCCTGCCCCCTGGTGCCGTGCACCGAGGACCCACGGGCGTCTCATGCTGCTCCCCTCCAGTTTCGTCGCGCGAAGCTCGCGCGACCTGGGCAGTCTCCGTGACCCTGAGGGCAATGTCTAATACGTCTCGGGACAATTGCGATATGTAGAACCTATGTGGCAGGCGGCGCGGGCGATTCCCGGCGCCCGGCCCATAGCGACATTCGGATCGCCTATGGCAAGTCTGTGAATCCGCATTTGACCACCGACAGGTCGTTCGAAGAGACTGGCCGGGCTCCGCAGAGGTCGCAGTACGCGGGATTGACGGATTTCCAGCCCGTGTTCATGGTCACGCTGAAGCGGTCACTTGCGAGTAGCCCTTCGTCCAGCGGCCGTTCGGGGGAGCGGCCAGCTCGGGGAGCGTGCGAGGGCCCCGCCGCGGAGGCGGGGCTCCCGCACGGAGCGGCAACCGCACCGGCAGGTTGTTAGCTAATGTCGGCTCGTGCAACCGAGCTCACGCGGAGGACCGATTCGGCTGACCGGCCGGGAGCGCATACAACGTGAGCTCGGGCGGCTTCTCGGTGCGCTGCCGCCGGCGCTGCAGGTGCGCCTCTCGGGTAAGCCTCCCATCGTGGTCGAAGGGGACACGCTGGCTCCGGAGATCCAGCTGGCATTGGCGATGCTCGAGCGTCGTGGAGACCCCAGACCCGAGACTCTCACCCCCAACGAGGCTCGAGAGGCGCGACGCCGCCTGTCGGCGATCTACGCGGGCCGCCCCCCCGTTGTGGGGTCTGTCAGGGACCTGCAGATCGACGCGAACGTGGCGCTCGATGCGCGCCATTACGCTCCGGCTGAGGCCGGGGGACCTCACCCGCTGCTGGTCTACTACCACGGCGGCGGCTTCCTGTTCGGCGACCTCGAGACGCACGATGGCGTGTGCCGGCTGCTCTGTCGCCACTCCGGCGCGCATGTCCTGGCGATCGACTATCGGCTCGCGCCCGAGCACCCCTTCCCGGCAGCCGTCGAAGATGCGGTGGGCGCTTTCAGCTGGGCGATGGAGCACGCCGCCCAGCTCGGGGCAGATCCGGCGCGGGTCGGCGTCGGCGGCGACTCGGCCGGTGGCAACCTCTCAGCCGTCGTGTCACAGCTGACAGCGCGCGAAGCCGGGTGCCCGCCTGCGCTGCAGCTGCTGATCTATCCGGTGACGGATATGACCCGCCGGCGTCCCTCGCGTGACCTGTTCGCCGACGGCTTCCTGCTGACGAGCTCCGAGATGGACTGGTTCGAGGCGAACTACCTCGGCGTCGCCGCCGCCGAGGTGCGCAGCGACCCGCGCGTATCACCCCTGATGAGCGAGACCCTGGCCGGTTTGCCGCCGGCGATCGTGGTGACGGCCTCCTTCGACCCGCTGCGCGACGAGGGCGAGGATTATGCCCGCGCGATGCAGGAGGCAGGCACGCCCGTCCTGCTGCGACGCTTCCCGGGCATGATCCACGCCTTCATCAACATGACGAGCACGAGCCGGCTTTGCCGCGACAACCTCGTCGAGATCGCCGGGATCCTGCGCGGGGCGTTCGCCGCGCTCGGTGGTTCACAGCCGGCGCCTGCAGCAGGCGAGGACACAGTCGCTGCCCCTATATTGGGATCTCTGGGGCCATAGCTCAGCTGGGAGAGCGCCTGCTTTGCAAGCAGGAGGTCACCGGTTCGATCCCGGTTGGCTCCATTTCAAAGGGCCTGCATCTTGGCGGCTTTCGCGGCGGGGACGTGCGGAAGCCGGGATCGTCTCCCTCGTACCAGATGTCCTTCCTGGCCTGACTGAGGGTCCGCAGGATCGGCCCGTAGTCGCGTCCCAGCACCCCCATCTCGTGCATCTCGCTCGCGGCGTCCGCCTTCAGCTGGTGCTGTCTTCGCGTGTCGATGCCACTCCCTTCCGCCAACGCTACGACGCCCGCCTCGGCTGCGTAGAAAAGCGCGTTTACAGCAGTCCCGCCCTGCACCACACCAACAAGACGGTCATCGCGGCACGGTGTCAGCGTGCGCGCGCTGGGTCCCGGCAGCAGGCGTCGCCGCCGGGACCTGAGACGCGCGGCGCGCGGCCTCGCAGCGGCCCAATCACTTCAGGGGCACCGCGTCGGAGTTCGTGGGGGCCTGCTGGCCTGGGACGCCGGCCGTACCTTCACTCGCCAACAGGCGATACTGATGCGATTCTTCCCCGGTTCTGACGTGGCCCGACATGGTGTAGAGCTCGAGGCCCCCGTGCACCGCGTAGTCGTTGGCCCGGTTGTCGATTTCGAGTCGAAGTTCGACGTGGGACATCTTGCTCGCCGCCTTGAAGAAGTCCTTGATGATCATGCTGATCTGTTCCTCGCTTAGCCCGAGGCTTTCCATCGAAGACTTCGACTGTTCATAGGAGGCCGACGCCCCGCCCGACCCGCCAAATCCCAGCACGTCCCAGAGGCTCAGGTCTGCATGAGCGGAGACCGCTTTGTGTTCTTCCACCGTCTTCTGCTGCGAGACATTCAAGAGCGTCATGATCGACTTGTTGAGTTCTTGGAGGTTTTCGGAGCCCATGGCCTCAACTTGCACCTGCACCTTCGCCTTTCCCTCTGTGTGTGCAGGGATTGAAAAGGCGAGGCCCGTAAAAGTGCCCGTACCGGAAGCTTCGATTTCGAACCCTTCACTTGCAAACTGAGGGGTCGCGTCGAAGCTTGCTTGAGGCATTGTTACAAAGACGTGAGGTACTACGACTGTCTGTGTCACTAGATGCTCCTTGTCAAGTAGCCGTCAGAGTTCTTTCCATTCACGCACGTTGCTAAACAGGTTGTTCGCGTCCTTCAGGGGCAGCCCGAAGATTTGACAATGGTTGCGATTGCCCGGCATCGGCGCGAGCATCACGCGGCCGCCGCGTGCCATGATGTCGCCGGCCTTCGCCGCGGCAAAACCGCGCTTGAAGTTCTGTTGGGACATACCAACAGCGGCGCGGCGCGGATCGGCCACCCCTTCCTCGGCGTTGACACTTGCTTCCGTCAGCCGTTCGTCCTGATCCACTTCCTCCTTCGAGAATGCTCCCGCCTGCGAAATGCCACGAACGACAACGCCGCTTCGTATGTCCCGTCCTTTAGCCATATAACCCCCTTCGTTGGCGCGGGGCCCCTCAAGGCACCTGAGCGATTTTCGGCGGCTCGTCCTGCTAGGCGGCTCAGGCGAGCCCCGCGTGGTCCAGGACGCCCGCTTCGACTTCTCGATGGACTCGGAAGCCGCCTCCGGCGCGAACCGCCGCCCGCTTCCGACTGTAATCGCCTCGATTACACAAAAAGGGTGATCTTGGGGTGACATCCCGGCGGCACGCGTCGGCTAGCGCAACCCGTTAATGCCGGGTACGAAGACGCCGGCGAGCTCGCGGCTGCGGCGCACGCCTAGCTTTCGGCGCACCCTGCGTGCGTGCGTGCGAACGGTCTCCACGTCGATGCAGAGCAGTAGAGCGATCTCTGGGTAACGGCGTGCTTCGCTGAGGTGGACCAAGACCTCGCGCTCCCGGACCGTGAGGACGTCGATGCGGCGCTGCAGCCCGAGCCGCTGCCCAGGCGTCCACACCAGTAGGGGACCAGCGGGTCGATGCTCTGGGGCGAGTGCAGGAGACGCGCTCCCCTCGAGCGCCGAGATCAGCCCCCGGAGCTCACGGCGTCCGGCTCGCTCGCCCGGGCGCCTTCGCTGGGCAGCCGCCGCGGCGGCGAGGATGCTCGCCAGCAGCGCGCGGTGCCGCTCCGTGCGCAGAAAGATCGCGGACGGCCGAGCGACCGTGTCGTCCCACCCCAGGGCGTCCAGCAGTTCTCGCACCACGTCGAGATCCGCCAAGACGTCGCAGTACCACTCCGGATGCTCCATGTGACCTGGCGTTTCGGCGACGCACAGAAGACGGCTGCTGGTGCGGGCGAGCTGCCAAAGCGCGCTCATCCGGACATCCCGAACCACCGTCGCTGGAATGGCCAGGGTGCCGGAGTCCTGCATCGCCGGCCCTCGCGTCGGATAAGGGACCGGCGTAACCGCCCCGCCATCCCCGATCGCGAGACCGTCGACGCACGATCGGGTCCGACGCACGATCAACCTCCAAGCAATCAGGACCGGTTCTCGCGCGGCGGGGCCTGGAGCATCCCTGCACCGCCTGCACCCTGTCAGGTGGCGCAGGCGAAGGATACTGGATCTCGGAATTCGGGCAATGCCTGACATCCCGATTTGCCTTGCGTTTGCCGCCGGCCGAGCTATCTCGGTGCGAGCCGCGGTGACCCCTAATCGCCCAAGACGACCTGGACTGCGAGCCAACTCGCAGAGAGCCCCTCTGGTCGGGGGCGGGTCGGCCCCGGCCGACGAATGCCACAACAGAGCGTCCAGGAGGCTTGCATTGTTGAGGCACTCGTCGATCCCGGCTGGCTCCATGAAGTGCCTGCAAGTCACTGTCCTTGGAGGCACTGGGAGCCCGACAGGCGAGCACTTGAGAGGGTCCTATGTGCGTGAGGCAAGCCGCGCCGCGGGGGCGTGAGGTGCGCTTGAGTCCTGCCTACTGCCTCAGGACCGGCTCGTCGTTGATCAGGGGCGTGCTCACCTTCCAGGCGTTCTTCCCTGCGTGGATGCCGACAGCCTCGCCAGGGTCGCCGAGCACGATCGGCGACTGCGTCTCGCCCGGGCTCGCGGGCTGCAGCACCTTGCCAGGAAAGGCCTGGTTCGAGATCACGAACAGGTTGCGTTCCATGACGGTGATCCCCACCGCGGAGAAGCGCCACTTCTGGTGCTCCGGGTTAGCACCGCCGACCACCACGGTGCCGACATGACCCAGCGAGGAGTACTTCACGTCCTGGACCAGTCCACCCCCCATGTCAACCACCGGCGACGGCGACGGGAGGCCGGCGGCGCCCGAGCTCACGCCGGCTCGGGCGGTCACCGGGCCGCGCACCACAACCCCCGGACGGCCCGTCCTCGGCGGTGAGACCGCAGCGCCAGAAGCCGGGCTCGCTACTTCAGCGGCGGGCATCGATCCACCAACCTGCCCCACATCGAGCGTGACGTAGAGGTTGCTGACGTTGCTGCGGATGTAGACGAAACCGTCGCCGGCGTCCTCGAACGCGAAGTTCTGAGATGTCGTCTCGTTCGGCGGGAACTGCCAGATTGGCGTCCGG
Organism: Solirubrobacteraceae bacterium; assembly: GCA_036394235.1. GTDB lineage: Bacteria > Actinomycetota > Thermoleophilia > Solirubrobacterales > Solirubrobacteraceae > Palsa-744. The sequence continues at coordinate 21,196 of DASWFM010000215.1, forward strand.
GGCGCCGGGTTCGCGACCTGGACGTCCATCACCATGTGGGACCCGGCGAACTCGATCGTGTAGCCCACGAACGGGAGGAACTGCG
>DASWFM010000216.1:0-15205 GCA_036394235.1 Solirubrobacteraceae bacterium
GCGATGGGCGCTGACCTCGAGCGGGCCGAGCCCGCGGTTGTTGATCGAGCTCGTGGCGCGCAGCAGCACACGCCCCGGGATCGTGGAGCGGTCGAACTCCAGCTCACCGGGGGCGGACATGATCATGTCCGGGCAGCGCAGTCGCGGCCGCCGCCGGCAGGGATTCGGGGCCAGGGGAGCGCCCGGCGCCTGAGCGGCGCGGGCATGGACAGGATCGGGCGCCGATCCACCGCCCAGGCCTGCGGCCGACGAGGCGGAGCAGAGCGACGCGACGAGCAGCGCCGCGGCGCCGGCGGCGGCCTTCGCGCGAGGCCCCCCGAGCACCTCTGTCCCTCGGCCCATCGCACAATCTTGGTGCAGGGGCCGGACCGGCGGTTATGCGAGCTGCCGGGGCTCCTCGGCGGAGCCGCCGTTGCTGGACCCCGCGCCGGTCTCGCGCGCGTGCGCGGCCTCCCGGTCGGCCTTGTGGCCGTTGCCTGCGCTCCCCCGGCCCGCGCCGTTGGCGGCGGCCGTCGTGAGCTCCTCGGCCTCCGCGCCGACCTGCGGTGCGACGACGGTGTCCCGGGCGGCGCCATTGCCCTGCGCTTTGCTGCCCTTGCGCCGGCGGCGAGCGTTGCGGGCCCGCCGCTTGGGGAAGTTCCGCAGCAGTTCGCGGGCCAGCGCGGGAGGCTTGCGGGCCATGCGGGTGCGAGCCCCGCGCAGCGCCTCCTCGGCCTCGGGTGTGTGGGCGAGGGCCGCTGCGAGCAGCGCCGCGGCGAGCCGGCGATCCTGCTTACGCGCGGCATGGATCAGTCGCCGGGCGTTGCGAGCGTGCGCGCCTCCGGCCGAGTTGACGAGCAGCCCGAGCAGCCGCTTCGTCTCGGGCCAGCGCTGCACGGCGTACTCCTCATGCACATCGCGGGTGTACTCCGCCAGGCGCCAGATCCATGCGTTGGCCTGGTCGCGACGGCCGATGCGGCGCTCGACGAGCGCCCGCAGCATGATCTTCGTGGCCTCCTTGCGCTCCTCGCGCGGCCAGGCGCCGATGATGTCGATCGCCTCGTCGAAGGCATCGGGGTCACGCAGCGCGGCGATGTCGGCCAGCGCGCGAAGGCGCAGCTGGGGGTTCTTGTTGCGCTGCACAGCGGTGATCAGGAAGCGCCCCTTGAGCTCGCCGGTGCGATCGAAATGGAGCATCGCCCGGGCGCGTCGCCAGCCGTTGGGAGCGACGCGGGCGCCGGCGAGGGCGGCCCACAGGTGCTGCTCCCCGTAGTCCAGGTGCTCGACGGCGATCCGCCAGAGCTCGCGCTCGAAGACCGCGAAACGCCGCTCCTCCTCGGCGCATACGGGCAGCACGCGGCGCTCGACCCGCATCCGCCGGCCGCGGCCGCGGCGCACGGGACCGACGACGATCGCACCACCCCGGTAGACGTCGCGGTCTAGCAGTGAGTGGAGCGTCACCACGGGGTCATCGTGCTTGGTCGCGGGATGTACGAAGTCGACCACCAGCCCCGCCTCCTTGCCCGGATGACGGCGGGTGACGCGGCCTACGCGCTGCTGGTAGATGCGCTTGGATGCCGTCGGCGCGAGGTGCACGCAGACCGTCGCCCGCGGGCTGTTCCAGCCCTCGGCCAGCAGCTGCGCGTTGATCAGCACGTCGATGTCGCCGCGCTCGTAGCGGGCCAGGATCTCCACGAGCTCGCGCTTGGGCGTCTCGCCCGAGACGGCCTGCGCCTTGATGTTCTCGGCCCGGAAGGCTTCGGCGAGGTTGTAGGCGTGGCGCACGCCGGCGGCGTATACGACCCCCGGCACGCCGTTGAAGCGCGTCTTGTAGAGGTTGGCGACCGCCATGTTGAAGGGCTGCTGATCGAGCAGTTTGGCGAGCTCGTCCTGGTCGAACTCGGTGTCGATCTCGCCGCGCCTGAGCGGTACCTTCGCGATCGTGCGCACGCCCACCCCTGGTGAGATGCGCACGCAGCGCAGCGGCGCGATCACGCCGCGCCGCGCGGCCAGGGCGAGGTCGAAACGGGACGTCTGGGTGGGGAACAGGTCGGTGACATGACGGGCGATCAGCGCGCCCGTGGCGGTCATGCCGATGAAGATCGGGCCCGTCCACTCGCGGATCGCGGCGCTGGTCTTCTCGCCCAGTGCCGTGTGGGCCTCGTCGCAGATCACGATCGTGTAAGCGCTCGAGATCTTCCCGGCGTTGCGTACGAACCACTGGTAGGTCTCCACCGTCACCGGCCCGCGGCCTAGGTCCTCGCCCTTCAAAAGGGGTTTGCTGATGCGCTTGGAGTAGCCGCGGTCGCGCAGCTCGCCGAGGAACTGATCGACGAGGTTGCGGCGATGGGTGAGGATCAGGACACCGCCGGTCTGCGAGGCCTCGACGAAGCCCAGCGCGGCAACTGTCTTGCCGGCGCCCGTCGCGTGCTCGAACCAGAAGCGCTTCGCCGCGTTCGGATCCTCCGGCTGCTCGCCGAGGCTCTCCTCTTCCTCCTCCTCGACCCAGTCGCGCGGCTCCTCATCTGACTCGGCCTCGGTCCGATCCTCCTCCTCCTCCTCTTCCTCCTCCTGGCCCAGCTCCTCCTCCTCGAGATCATCGTCCTCATCCTCCGGCGCGGCGCGCTGGACGGGCCCGAGGTCCTCGTCCTCGTCCTCTTCTTCTTCTTCCTCCTCCTCGGACTCGTCGTCGGGCTCCTCGTCGTCCTCCTCCTCGCCGGCGGGCAGGTCCGGCGCAGGGGCCTCCTCCTCCTCGCGCGCCTGCGGCTCGGGCTCGTCGGGGCCGAGGATGTCGGCCGAGGCGAGCAGCTCGGGAGAGGCGGATGAGGCGCCGGCGCCGTTCGGCGCGGTCCGCTGGGCCTCGGCCATCAGCGCGGTCAGGGTGCCCGAGAGCGCGTCGACCTGATGAGCGGAGAGGACCGTGCCGTCGACGAGCTTCGGCTCCTCCTCGGAGAGAATGCGCTCGAGGCCGAGCAACAGTGAGAACTCGCGGCGCCATTCGGTCGAGGGGTTCCTGGCCTTCGGGTTCTCGGCGAGCTCCGCCAGGGCGCTGTCGAGCGCGCGGCGCCGCGGCGTTCCCTCGGCGAGCGCGACCGTCGGGTCCTCGCCCTCGTGGACGAAGCGCTCGCGGACGAGCTTTTCCGCCCGCGCGATATCGGCGGAACTTGGAATCGGCGCGGCCACGAGGGCCACTGAGGTGGACTCGGCCATAGAGGCTCTGGACTATCGAGACGGAACCGGCGGCGAAGGGATCTTCGACGCGGCTCGGAAGACAACTGGCGCCCGCCTCGGGCGCACTCCGCCGGATGCCCCTCGGCGTCCCGGCTTACGTTACTTGAGGATATAGCACGTCGAGGCGCGACTTAAGGTGGCCGTTCTGGACGCATCTGCGACCCTTATCGCGTGACGCCCCAGCGCCTCGCCCTCGTGGCCACCCTGCTCGCGGTGACGGCGCTGGTTGTGGTCGGGCTGGTCCAGCTGGGCGGCAGCTCGGGGCCCGCGCAGGGCTCGACGCTGACGCTCGCGCAGATGCGTGAAGGGCTCGCGGGCTCGCCGCCTCAGCTCGCGGCGCTGCACGAGCAGGCCGCGGAGATCCTCCCCGGCGGCCTGACCGCGCTGCGGGGCCGGCTGGCGACGCTGCGGGGCACGCCGGCGGTCGTCAACAAGTGGGCTTCGTGGTGCGAACCCTGCCGCGCCGAGTTCGGGGTCTTCCAGCGGGTGTCGCTCGACCGCGGCCGGCAGGTGGCGTTCCTCGGCATCGACTCAGCCGATCAGGCGGCGAAGGCCAGGGCCTTCCTGCGTTCCTTCCCGGTGAGCTACCCGAGCTACTTCGACGGAAGCGGCCAGGCGGGGCTGGCGATCACCGACTCGAGCTTCACGCCCGTGACGGTGTTCTTCAACCGCCGCGGCGGCGAGTACATCCACCAGGGCCCCTATCTCCAGGCAGCAAAGCTCGAACGCGACGTGAAGCGCTACGCGCTGGGCTAGGCGGAGAGCATGCCGGAACTGCGCATCGACCCCCTCAGCGGGCACCGCACGATCGTCGCGGGGGAGCGCTCCCGCCGCCCCGGGGGAGCGCCCCGCAGCACCCCGGCGGAGCCGATCGACGCCTCGGCAGATCCGTTCGCCGAGGGTCACGAGGACCGCACGCCGCCCGAGCTCTTCGCTGTGCGCCCGGACGGCGGTCCGGAGAACGGCCCTGGCTGGACCGTTCGGGTCGTCCCCAATCTCTATCCGGCCCTCGATCTCCCCGGCTCCTCGCCGTCGACCCCGGCCGGGGAGGAGGAGGGGGGACGGGGCGCGCCGGATCTCTTCCAGACGCTGCCCGCGACCGGTGCACACGAGGTGATCGTCAACGCGCCGCAACCCGTCGTGTCGCTCGCGGAACTGCCGGCCTCGCAGGTCGTGGCGGCAGTCGAGGTCTGGCGGGAGCGGATGCGCGAGCACGCCGATGCGGCCTACGTGCAACTGATCGTCAACGAGCGCCGCGAGGCCGGGGCCTCGCTGCCCCACACCCACGCCCAGCTCTACGCCCTCGGCTTCGTGCCGGCGGCCGTCGCCCGCGAGCGAGAGCGCGCCGCCGCCTACAACACCCGGACGATGGGTCAGAGCCTCCTCGGAGACCTGATCGCCGAGGAGGTCAGGCGTCGCGAGCGGATCGTGGCGATCGACGAGGAGGCCGTGCTGCTTGCTCCCTTCGCCTCGCGCCTGCCCTTCCAGCTGATGCTCGCGCCCCGCGTTCCACGCCCTCGTTTCGAGCAGGAGGGGCCCAGCGGCGCCGCGCTGCTTCACGAGGGCCTGCAGCGCCTCGCGCGACGTCTCGGTGCGAGCCCGCCGCTCAACATGTGGGTGCGCACCGCGCCACAGGGCGCCGGCGACTTCTGCTGGCGGATCGACGTGATGCCCAGGCTCACCCACATCGCCGGCCTCGAGCTCTCGACGGACTTGAACCTCAACATCGTCGCCCCGGAGGACGCAGCGCGGTTGTTGCGAGAGGTCTAGGGGGAGGAGAAGAAGGAGAGGTCGGCGCGTTCCGCGCCGGGGCGAGGAGCAGGAAGGAAGGAAGGAAGGAAGGAGAAGAAGAAGGTCGTGCGATAGCAGTCGTATCTACGCCGTATCTACGATGGCGCACGGGCGCTTTCACCGACCGACCAACAACCCTCCAGGCCGCGCCGAGCGGCCCCTCGTCCTCCCGGCTTGGCAGCCTCACGGCTAGTCTCCCGTGGCGATGCCGCCCGAGGAACGCTTCGTCCCCCGCTTCGCCGCGGAGCCACCGCAGGACTCGCTGCCCTATGGCCGCTGGGAGGAGCGGCTGCGCGAGGTGTTCCTGGCGGCCGCCCTGGAGCTGGCCGAGCGGCCCAAGGACATCGGCGAGCCGGAGGCGATCAACTGGTTCCCCGACCGTACGTGGCACGGGCGGACCTACGTCCCTGCGACGGCGGCGACGACGGGCGGCTATGAGCTGTTCGGCTATGTCCGCTATGTGCCGGCCGCCGAGGGGGGCGATCCGGGTGACTTCCTCGGCCAGGCGGACTTCACGGATGAGACGGCTGAGCGAAATCCCGACTGGCGACTCGACATCTGCGACGAGGTGATCGGCAGCTGGCGCGGGGAGGACGGCGCGACGGCAGCGATGACGCTCGTCTGGGGCCGGCCGCTGGTTTCGGGCGGGGCGGTGGCCACCGCCGAGCTCGCCGGCCTCGCGGTGGACCAATGTGAGGTCATCGACGAGCGCTTCACGCTGATCGCGCCGGACGACTACCGTCAGGACCTACTCGAGATCAGGCTTTGGGACGGCGCCGGCCGGGAGCTGGCGTCGGAGTCGCTCTACGCCGGCGAGGAGGATGAGGACGAGGAGGACGAGGAGCAGCCGTAGCCGGGCGGCTGAGCACCCGGCGCGCGGCGCGTCTCCCACGCCGGCAGAGTCGCTACTTCTTGCAGGCCTTCAGGGCTTCTTCCTTGACCGCGCTGTTCCCCAGCGCGGCCTTCTCGATCACTTCTTCGCAGACTTCCCGAGCCGCCGACTTCACCGCTTGGGAGTTGCCTTTGGCGGCCTCCGAGCAGGCGCCTTCGAGCTTGGTCTTGGCGCTCGCGGGGAGCTTCGTCTGCGATTTGATCACGCGTTTGCATTCCGCGACCGCTTCTTTGATCGATGGGCTACCAGCCGACTGCGCCGGGGTGCTCGAGGTCCTCGAGGTCGGGGGCGCCGCAGAGGAGCTCGAGGCGCCGCTCGATGAGGATTTGCTGCTGCCGCCGCAACCGCTCAGCGCGGCGGCGCAGATCAGGGCAGCGATCGCAAGCCGTGGGCCCATCGGTCTCATCGGTCCCCTTGTCGTTGAAAGCGTGGCCTCTCGCAGAGGGCGCCCGAGGGAGTAAAACCCTACACGGCTGTGGGGGCCCCGCCGGCGGTACGGTCACGGCCGGCGGTACGGTCACGGCCGGCGGCAACCGGGTCGGCCGCGGCGGCGCGACGATCGGCCTGCTGCGAGAATCGCGGCCGTGAGCGCAGAGCAGAGCGCAGCGGCAGGCCTGCACCCTCTGGTGGGGGGCTTCAGCGACGCTGCCGCCTACGACGCAGGGCGACCGCGTTACGGCGGGCCGGTGGTAACCGTGCTGCGGGATCATCTCGGGCTGGGCCCGGGGTCACCGATCCTCGAGCTCGGTGCCGGGACCGGCCAGCTGTCGGTGGCGCTGCTCGACGCGGGCCTTGATCTCACAGCCGTGGAGCCACTGGGCGCGACGCGGGAGCTGCTCCGTGCAGCGATCGGGCCGGACCGTGTGCGCGAGGGACGGGCCGAGCAGATCCCGCTGGCGGAGGACTCGGTCGAGGCGGTGTGCGCCGCCGACGCCTTCCACTGGTTCGACGAGACCCGCGCGATGCCCGAGATCAAGCGCGTGCTGCGACCGCGCGGCGGCGTGGCAATCCTGCGGACGGTGCCCAAGCTCGACCACCCGTGGAGCGCTGAGCTTGGGCAGATGCTGATGGAGAGCCGGCCCGAGCATCCCGCCTTCGGCGAGCGTGGCGCCGCCGCGGCGCTCGAGGAGGACCCGGACTTCGGGCCCGTCACGGAGACCTCCGTGACGACCCCGGCTGTGCTGGATCGCGCGCAGCTGCTCAGCCGGGTGGCGTCGTTCAGCTGGGTCGCCGTTCTCCCTTCAGCCGAGCGCGAGCAGCTGCTCGCCCGGATGCAGGCTGTGCTCGAGCGCCACGAGGTCGAGCGCGTCGAGCACGACGTCCTGCACCAGATCTGGTTGGCGCGACTCGTCTAGCCGTAAGAGCCGAGGCGCCGCTACTCGGCGGCCGGGCTGGGGCCGGCTGCGCCGGGGTCGGCGGGGTCGGTCTCCCAGGCGGGGTCGAGCCGGGCGGCGGAGACGCCCGCAGCAGCGGGGACCGTGCCTAAGAGACGCTCGACCGACTCGCTCGGGGTGGGCTCGCCGAGGAACTGGCCCTGCGCGATCGTGCAGCCGATCTCCCTGAGGGAGGTTGCCTGCTCCTCGGTTTCCACGCCCTTGGCGATGACCGTCAGGGACAGGTCACGGGCGAATACCAGGATCGCCTCGAGCAGCCAGCTGCGGTAGTCCTCGTCTTCGGAGGCGGCGAGGGAGCCGCGGTCGATCTTCAGGAAGTCGATCGGCATCTTCTGGAGGTCCGCGCGGTAGGCGTAGCCACTGCCGAAGTCGTCGATCGCGATCTTCACGCCGAGCTGCTTCAGCGCTTCGAGGCGCTTGGAGGCGTCGGCGCGATCCTCCATCACCGTCGTCTCGGAGATCTCGAGCGCGAGCAGCGAGGGCTCGAGGCCGGACAGCTGCAGGGCGCGCACCACGTCGGTGGCGAAGCCATCGCGGCTGAGCTGCTTGGCGGAGACCTTCACGGCCACGCCCACGCGGTGACCGGCGACGTTCCAGGCGGCCGCCCGGTTGCACGCCTCCTCGAGCATCCAGCGGCCGATCGGCACGATCAGACCGCTCTCTTCGGCGAGCGGCACGAAGTCGGCGGGAGGAACCTCGCCCTTGGTCGGGTGCTCCCAGCGCAGCAGCGCCTCGAGCGCGACGACGCGATGGGCCACCAGGTCATAGACGGGCTGATAGAGGAGCGAGAACTGCTCGTCCTGCAGCGCGGTGTTGAGGTCGACTTCGAGCACACCTCGACCCTCGATGATCGAGCGCATGTTGGCGTTGAAGAGCGTGTAGCGGTCCTTGCCGGCGGCCTTCGCCGCGAACAGCGCCATGCGGGCGTCGCGCAGCAGGTCCTCGGCGCCGGCGTAGCGGCCGAAGGCGACGCCGATGCTGGCGGTCAGGACGAAGCTGGGTCCGAACCCCTCGATGTCGACGGGTTTGTGCAGCGACTCGATGATGCGCCGGGCGAGCGCGTCCAGGCGCATGCCCCGCACCTGCGATTCGACGATCACGACGAACTCGTCGCCGCTGTAGCGCCCGACCGTGTCATGGGTGCGAACGACGTCCTGGAGGCGCTCGGAGACCGTCTTCAGGAGCTGGTCGCCCGCCGACTCGCCGAGCTTGTCGTTGACATCCTTGAACCAATCGATGTCAACGAACAGGGCCCCGACCATGATCGCCGAGTTTCGCCCCGCGCGGGCGAGCATCCGCTCAGCGCGGTCGAGGCTCAGAGCACGGTTGGGCAGGCCCGTGAGAGCGTCATAGAGATCCTCCGGGGGTCGCTGCTCGACGACCGTCGCGGCCGCCACGGGCTCGGCGGGCCGCCGGGCGCCTCGCAGCGCCGCGAGAGCGCCGCCGAGCAGGGAGGCGACGATCGCGACGATCAGAAACGCGAGGGCGTCGCCGTCGGCAGAGACGGATTCGGAGGGCTCCGGGGCGAAGGTCGTCAGCGACCAGCCGGCCTGCAACGCCGCGGACCTGGTCTGCGGGCGGGCCGGCTCAGCGCCGACGGTGAACAGCGTGTTCGATCCGGCACTGCGGTGGCGCAGGCGGCCCGCGCCGCCGGACGGCAGGCCCTTCAGGGCCTCATTCAGCATCACCTGCGGGTTGATCACCTCGCGCACCCAGCCGATGAAGGCGGCGCGCCTGCCCGCTGAGGTCTTCGGCACCGTGCTGCCCCGGTAGGCCGGCGCCAGCTCTTCGAGCGCGGGCTTGCCGTCGAGCGACGCGGAGAAGTACAGCGTGTGGGTGTTGTCCCGGGTCGCCAGCAGCGCATGTCGCGAGCCACAGAGGTTGGCGCCGATCGCTGTTTCAGCGACGGGGCTGCGGCCGATTTGGCCGATCGTCAGGCACGTGTACGCCGTCGAGGCGACGGCTTTGGCCTTCGCGGAGCTCGTGACCTTGCTGGGCTTCCCCGCGAGCTGATCGTGGAACGCATTCAGTTCGGGCGCCCGCACCAGCGCCACGAGCCCGAGCACTTCGAGCTCCGGGTGCTTGGCGAGCACGTGCGCCCAGTGGGCCCAACCGTTGAATTCGGCGGTGCTCCCTTCGGGGTTGCGCGACAGGTAGGTGCCGGCTGCAGTCGCGAGGCCTTCCTGGTGGGCGACGGCGAGCTTCACCGCCGCGGCGGCGCCCGCCGCGCTGCGGCTGAACGAACGTCGCGCACCCTGCGCGTCGGAGCGGGCGATCGCGCGAGCGCCGAGGACGCCGGCGGCGATGCCCGCGACGACCACGACGAATGCGAGTAGCCATCGCAGCGAAGGGACATCCCGCCGCTTGGCTTTCTGGGCCCCCGACGAATCCTCGGCGGGCGCTGCCGGAGCGGCGCCGTTGCCCTGCGGCGCGATCGCCGTGGGCAGCGGGTGCTCAGGTGCCTTGTTGGACTCGGAGGAGTCTTGCTTGTCTGACATCGCCGGTGTGGGGGTGCCGAGCGCACCGAGGGGCGCACGATCTGATCCCCCATCGGGTCCCGCGAGCGGCAACTTGAGTAGTGCATCCGTCCAGCCTGGCCGGGGCGCGTCAACCGCGCTGGATGCAGTGTGCGCTGCGGCTAGCCGCCCGCCTCGGCTTCCGCGATCCGTCCCGCCTCGCCACGCTTTTCGACCACGACGTAACCGGGATAGACCTCGACGGTCGACTCGACCGCCGGTTCCACGTGCCCTGGGAGCACGACGAAGCGGCGAGGATGGGATCGCACGCGTGCGTATTCCCCGATCGAGAGGTCCAGGGCCCCGCCGCAGTCGACGCGGACGCACTCGCATATGAAAGTGTCGGCGGACTCTCCATTGCGTGGACGCTGAAACTCGATCCTGTCGTTTATTTGCCGCGCCAGGGCCTCGTTCTGCGCCATACGGTGCTTGCGTCGATCATCCACTCGGGGAACTCATTCCACTTGAGCGCGGAAGCGCTATCGGTACCGATCGATGAGCTGACGCGCCATCGACTTGCCTCGCAGGGCGGCCTGCGCGTCGCCCTCGGCTGCTACGACGATCGCGCCCTCCATGAGGATGTGCCACGAGCGCGCGAACGAATCGGTGTCGCGCAGGCCCGCTTCCTCGGCCAAGCGGCGCACGATCGCGCGGATCTGCTCGAGATGCCGAACGCTGGCGCCGCCCGCGGGATGATCGGGTCCGAGTTCGAGCAGTACCTTGATGAACGAGCCCGCCTCGAAGTCGTCGCGATGGAACCACTCGTCGAGTACATCGAAGATCGCGAGTAGTCGCTCCTCGGGATTCGAGCCGCGACGTATCGCCCCGGCTTCAATCAGGTCTTTGGTCCAGCGCTGTTCGCGGAGGTCGAGGAACGCGAGCACGAGGGCGTCCTTCGAGGGGAAGTGACGGTAGAGCGTCGCGGTCGCGACGCCCGCGCGCTCGATCACCTCGTTCACACCCACGGCGCGGATTCCGCGCTTCGAGAACAGTTCGTATGACGCGTCCAGAATCCGCTCCCGGGCGCTGACCCCCGCGTCGGCCGATTGGGGGTGGGTTTCGAGCATGCCCCAGGAGGGTAGCACCAGAGAGAACGTTCTCTTTTGACAGAAAGAGCGTTCTTTCTCCTCGCTCGAAGGATCTGCTGAGGAGCATCCGTCGTTCAACGCAAAGGAGGTGCCATGGGACTCTTGGAGTTGGTCTTGGTGGTCCTGGTGATCGCGGCCATCGCCGGAGGCATCGGTGTGAGCCCGCTGCTCTGGCTGCTGCTGCTCGTAGCGCTCGTCGTGTTCTTCACGCAGGGCGCATTCGGCTATCGCAGAGGCGGAGGGATCTAGGTATGCAGATCGGCACATCGATCTTCCTGATCGCCGTCGGCGCGATCATCCGCTACGCCCTCACATTTCAGGTGTCGGGGGTGTCGCGCCCGGTGATCGGCTTGATCCTCATCATCGCCGGCATCGTCGGCATCGTGCTGTCGCTGATCTACATGGCCACGGCTCGCAGCCGCGTAGTCGGCAGACCGTACGAAGACCCGCGCCTCTAGCGCGAGTGCCCCTGCCGGCCAGGCAGGGTCGGCCCGCCAGGGCCAGGGCCGCTCGCCCGGCTGCTCGACGGCTGCGCGGGTAGCTCGAGATGCCGCGCCCCTGCGGCCTTTGGCTTCAGCGGCGCGGCGACACACCCGCGCGCCTCCTCCGGCTGGACGCCCGACGTCAGCCGGAGGGCGCGCGCGGAACCCGAACCAAGCCAACTACAGGAGGACACCGTGAACACCGGAACGATCATCGCAATTGCCGCCGGCGCCGTTGTGGTGCTGCTGCTCATCGCTCTCATCGCTCGCGCCGCGAGCCGCAGGCGCGACGAACGTCATCGTGAGCAGGCCGGCGAGCTTCGCCAGGCGGCCAGAAGCCGTTCGATCCAAGCCGACAGTGCGCGCGCCTCGGCTGATGAGCAGTCCGCCGAAGCCGACCGTGCTCAGGCCGAAGCCCAAGCGCGCGCCGCTCAAGCGCGTCAGGGACGTGCGGCGGCAGAGCGACGGGCGCTTGAGGCTGAGCATCTCTCCAAGACTGCCCGCGATCGGCACGCGCAGGCACGTACGATCGACCCGGACGCGAGTGACAGCGGCGAAGACGAGGCACTCGCGATCAACGAACGCGCCGACTGACCGGCCTACGGCTCGCCGGCCTTGGGAGGCGCACCTCGATTCACCCGCCGCAGGGAGCGACGAGAAAGCGCCCTGCTGCCTCCAAGCCTTTGGGTTACGTGCTCTCCGGCCCGAGATCCCGGGCCGGAGGGCGTACGCCCTGAACGACGAGCGCCAGATGGCGACGCCAGTCGGCGCCACCCGGCTGGTAGTACATCGTCGAGGTGATGCCACACATCACCATTCCGAAGTCCTCGAAGGTGAAATCGTCACGGACGACGCCGGCGTCGACCGCGCGCCGGATGATCCGCGTGAGGATCGCTGCGAGCACCGCCTTCTGCTCCTCGATCCCCTCCCACTCGAGCTCGTTGGAGCCCATCATCGCGAGCTGAAAGCCGACATCGCCCTCGACCGCTTCGGCCGAGCGAAGCATCACCGTCTCGAGCGCCTCGCGCGCGTCGAGGGTCTCCTCGGCGTGCGCCGCGATCTCGCCGAACTCCTGGAAGCGGTCGCGAACCATTGCCGTCAGCAGCGCCTCCTTGGTGGGGAAGTGCCGGTAGACGGTGCCGATCCCCACGCCCGCTCGTGCGGCGATCTCGTCCATCTGCGCGTCGGGCCCGTCGCGGGCGAAGAGCTCCCGGCCCGAGGCCATGATCCGCTCGCGGTTGCGTCGGGCGTCGGCCCGCAGTGTTCGCTCTTCGCTGGACATCGTCTTCACAAACGGAATCTTAGCTCCGTATCGTGCTATAAACAAGGGTAACCGGAACTCCGCTTCCGGATTCCCCCGGCGTTCGACTTCCGAGAGGAACGACATGGCTACCACCATCAGGCAACTCCGCGGTGCAGCGAGGATCGGCTCGAGAGCGCCGAGGGCAACCGCCGACCTGAGCTCGCAGCGTGGCAAGAACCTCGCCCTGCTGCTGCTCGCGATGACGCAGTTCGTGGTCGTGATCGACGCGTCGATCGTGAACGTCGCGCTTCCCTCGATAGGTGCCCACCTCCACTTCTCCCGAGCGGATCTCTCGTGGGTCGTCAACGCCTACACGCTCACCTTCGGTGGATTCCTACTGCTGGGCGGGCGGCTCGCCGACCTGCTGGGGCGCAGGCGGATGTTCATGATCGGCCTGGTCGTCTTCTCGCTCGCCTCGCTGGCCGGCGGCCTCGCGCAGTCGGAGGCATGGTTGCTCGGCGCGCGGGCGGTCCAGGGCCTCGGCGCTGCGATCGTCTCACCGGCGGCGCTGTCGATCATCACGACCACCTTCGCCGAAGGTGCGGAGCGCAACCGCGCGCTCGGCATCTGGGGTGCGGTGGCCGGCGCCGGCGGCGCTGCCGGAGTGCTGCTCGGCGGCATTCTCACCAGCGGCCTGAGCTGGCGTTGGGTGCTGTTCGTGAACGTCCCGATCGGAATCGCTGCGGCCACGCTCGCGCCGCGGTTGCTGCTCGAGAGCAAGTCCGAGGACGGCACCGAAGGCTTCGACATCCCGGGAGCCGTGACGGTCACGGCGGGGCTCGCACTGCTCGTCTACACGGTCGTCGACGCCGTCAACATCGGCTGGGGCTCGACCGGCACGATCCTGAGGCTCGCCGGATCGGCCCTCCTGCTCGCTGCGTTCGTGGTGATCGAGCGCCGCCAGCGCCACCCGCTGCTGCCGTTCTCGATCTTCCGTCAGCGCACGCTGCGAGGCTCGGACATCGTGGGCCTGCTGATCGGCATGTCCCTCTTCTCGATGTTCTTCTTCATCTCGCTCTATCTGCAGGACGTCCTCGGCTTCTCGGCGATCAAGACGGGGCTTTCCTACCTGCCGCTGGCGATCGGGATCATCATCTCCGCCGGGGTCGGCTCGCAGCTCGTCACGCGCTTCGGCTTCAAGCCTGTGCTGATCGCGGGCCTGTCGCTGATCGCGGCCGGTCTGCTGTGGTTCTCGCGGGTACCGGCGCCGGGTGGCTCCTTCAGCTCCGACGTGCTCGGGCCGTCGCTGCTCGCCGCCTTCGGCCTCGGCTTCTCGTTCGTCTCGGTGACGATCGGTGCCGTCACGGGGACCAGGCCGCATGAGGCCGGCCTCGCCTCGGGCCTGATCAACACGTCACAGCAGGTCGGTGGCGCCCTCGGCCTGGCGATTCTCGCGACGGTCGCCAACAGCCGCACGCAAAGCCTCTTGAGTGGCGGCGCGCACCCCTCGGTGGCGCTCACCAAAGGGTTCGACCGCGCGTTCCTGGTGGGAGCGGGATTTGCGATCGTGGGTGCGATCCTCACGGTCATCCTGATCTCCTCGCGCGACAGTCGCGAGCAGGCGGAGGCGGCCCGTCGCGGCCAGCTCGAGGCGGTGCCTGCCTGACGCCGGGAGCACGGCACGCCGTGCTAGAGCTTGACCGCGATCAGCACGAAGGTGCCGGCCGCGAGCAAGATACTGGCAGCGGTGAAGATGCTTACGACGCGCCACGGGAGCTCCTCAAGTGATCCGCGGCGCAACGCGCCGGCGGTGCCGCGCTGGCGCGCAGCGCCGATCACGAACGCGCCCACCGCGAGCAGCGCGTAGCCCAGTCCGAGGATGCGCGAGGGCCAGCGCGCTCCGCTCGTGAGCCCCGGCAGGAGCCGTCCGACAGCGAGCGCGACGGCCGAGACGGCCAAACCGGTGCGCCACCATGCAAGCCATGTCCGCTCGGCGGCGAGCCACGTCCGGCGTGTCACGTCATCCCGGTCGCCGTTGGGCACCTCGGCGTCGAGGGTTCTGTCGGGTCCTGGCTTCATGGCCGCCCTACGCCGCGTCGTGCGCGACCTCGCGCGCCACACGACTCGGCTCCTGGCCGGCGTACTCCTCGTGCCCGAGCTCGACGAGCCAGCGGCGCAGATGACGGTGCACGAGCTCGGCTCCGATTAGTTCCTCGGGCGGCAGTGCGAGCTCGAGCGGATGCAACAGGAACGGGTGTGACTGAGTGCCGCCGAGCCCCCCGTGGGAGCCGACGAGCTCCTCGAAGGCGGCCACCTCGTCGCTCTCCTGCCAGTAGGTGCTGTTGACGACGATGTCGGGACAGTGCGTGAAGCCGTCGGTGCGTTTCACGTGCCGAGCTGCGTGCGGCCCGAAGGGTGCGAGCGGATCGTCCCCGTCGATCCGCCCCTCATCCAGGTAGTTGACGCCGCCCGCCCCCATCACGACGGCGCCGTGCTCCTCCGAGCGAACGAGCAGAAACCCGATCCCAGGGTGTACGCGCAGCGCGCCGATCAGCTCCGGGTGAAGCCGATCGATGCGCTCCAGGCTCA